>CANICR010000075.1 GCA_947466405.1 Chitinophagaceae bacterium
GTGCCCTTGATTTTTGCTTGGGTATTGGGATGGTAGAACAGTTTAATTCAAGCGTTTTGAAATGATCTTTATAAAGAAATTTTTCTTTTAATTAACAACCAATTAATGCGATTTAAAAAAAATAAAACCAGCATCAACATTTGTTTTTCGCTGGCTTTTTTTTGTATAATATATTTTATTATAAACTTATCGATAAATTTTCGACTTTCTAATATTCAATCCAAACAATCTGGTCAATCCGTTGCCAAATTATCATTTTTAAAAAATATTTATTTTGATGTAAAAAGCATTGAATCAGGTCAACGTGGCTATTTGCTTTCTGGTAACCCTGTTTTTCTGGAAAGTTACAATAGGGGATTTGAAAACTTAAAAATAGACAAACGAAACTGTTTAAACTCTTTTACAAAAGGAGAATTAAAAGAAACACAGTTTGACTCAATTGTATATCTTATTGATAAAAAAATATCATTTAGCAAAAAGGCAGTTGAGATTAAAAATGTACAAGGGGAAGAAGCAGCACAAAACTTTATATCTACAGGTAAGGGTGTTTATATAATGAACCAAATTGATGCAAAAATTGTTATTGCTGAAAATTACTTTCTCAATGCCATTAATGATAATTATGTACAAAATAATTTGATTTCAAAGAAAATAGAATTTTATATTTTATTGCTTTCTATAATACTACTGACTTTGTTATTAATGATTATTTATTTGAATAATAATAAACATTTTTTACAAAAAGAATTAAGCAGTAAAATGATATCCATAGATAACATTTCTGATGCAATTATCACAACGGATAAAAGCTTTAACATTACAAATTGGAATGAGAATGCAACGAAAATATTTGGCTATGAAGAAAAGCATCTAATTGGTAAAAATATAATAGAAGTATTAAAAGTAAAATCAGAAAATATTAATCTAAACGAAATAATCGAACATTTTAAAAAACAAAAAATATGGAAAGGAGAATTGCTTAACGAAAATAGTTATGGTCAGGTTATTAATGTAGAAGTAGCTGCCTCCGCACTACTAGATAATGAGGGTGAAAATATAGGAACAATATCTGTTATTAGAAATATTTCATCCAATAAAAATACAATTGAGCAATTAGAATCAGAAATTAAAAAAAACAATATTGAACTTAAAATAAAAAATGAGCGATTGGAGCTTATTAATAAAGCTAGTAATGAAGCAGTATGGGATTGGGATTTACATACAAATAAAATTTGGGGAAATGATGTATATCTTAAAATGTTAAATAAAACAGAGAACGACGATAATAATTACAACGATTTTGTCTCAAAAATACACCCCAATGATCTAGAAATATTATTGGAAAGCTTTACAAGAGTTTTAAAAGAAAAAAAGTCAACGATATTATTCCATTATCGAATTTTGAAAAGTAATGGAGACTGGGCTAGAATTAATAACAAGTCAATTGTTTTATATGACTTAGAAGGTAATGCTTATAGGTCTTTAGGTGTTGCACAAGACGTTACTGAGTTTTATAATCTTAAAATAGACATAGAACTAGAAAAAGAAATATCTGAAAATATAATTAATACGCTTCCAGGTATATTTTATGTATTTAATAAAGAAGGTAAATATCATCTATGGAATAATAACTTGATTACAATAACGGGATATTCTGTTGAAGAACTATTACAAACTCACCCATTGTTATTGATTGCAGATATTGACAGGGATTTAGTAGCAGAAAAAATAAAAAGTGTATTTATAAATGGACATGATACTATAGAAGCTTTATTATTATTAAAAAATAATCAAGAGATCCCTTATTTGTTTTCAGGTAAACGTATACACTATAATAACGAAGATTGTATAATGGGCATTGGATTTGATATTATAGAAAAATCGAGTTATCAAAAAAAATTGAAAGAATTTGCAAGTAATCTTCAGAAAGTTAGAGAAGAAGAAAGAACAAGAATTTCAAGAGAAATTCATGATGAACTAGGGCAACAACTGATTGGATTAAAAATGGAATTATCCTCCTTAAAGAATAATATAAACAATGATATTCCCTTTTTGTTAAATAAATTAAATAATTCAATTGCCGTCACAGATAATTCGTTAATAGCTCTAAGAAATATTTCAACGCAATTAAGACCAAGTTTGTTAGATGATTTAGGTTTAATTCCTGCTATCGAATGGCAGACTGAAGAATTCGAAAAAAGATTTAATATTAAATGTAGCTTCTATTCCAATCAAACTACCATATACCTTAATGAAGAAGCATCAACGGCTATTTTTAGAATGTACCAAGAGTGTTTAACTAATATATTAAAGCACTCACAGGCAACGAAAGTGATAGCTTCATTAAATCTCGATAAAAATATTTTATCATTCGAAATAGTTGATAATGGTGTTGGATTAAATGTTAATACAATTGAAACTAAAGGAACTTTTGGTATTTTAGGAATACGAGAACGAGTATCCATTTTAAATGGAAACTTACAGATTACTAGTTCCATAGGTATAGGTACTACTATTAGAATTACAATATCTATTTAATGTATAAATTATTATGATAAAAATATTAATAGTTGATGATCATGCGATAGTAAGAAGGGGGCTCATGGAAATATTGAAAGAGGGTTTCCCCATTTCTATTATAGAGGAGGCAGTAGATGCAGAATCAATGATTAAAGAATTGCTAAAAAAAGATTTTGATGTTATTATTAGTGATTTATCAATGCCAGGTAGAAGTGGATTAGATACAATCCCTCAAATAAAAAAAATAAATCCCAATATTCCAGTCTTGATAATGAGTATTCATTCAGAAGATCAATATGCCATTAGGGTTTTAAAGGCTGGAGCTGCAGGTTTTTTAAATAAAAATTTAGTACCAGAAGAATTAGTAATTGCTGTCAAAAGAGTACTTCAAGGTAAAAAGTATATTACGGCAAACATAGCAGAAAAATTAGCTGACCATGTTGACATTGACAAATCAGAGCCTCTTCATTATTATCTATCAGATAGAGAAATGAATGTTTTAAAGTTTATTGTAAAAGGACTTCCTATAACAGACATAGCACAAAACCTTTTTTTAAGTGTTACAACAGTGAGTACCTATCGCTCTAGAATATTATCAAAATTGAAATTGAAGACAAATGCCGAATTAATCATTTATGCAATAGAGCATAATTTAGTTAATCAAGCCTAATCTTGTAGTATTTATACTACAAATAAACAATTCATTATTCTACATAAAATATATTATTAATATTATAATTTTAGAATTCAAAGCAGTACCAATTACTGTATAGAAACTCCGCTTTACTGAATACAAAATCTATGAAGTTAAACCAGGCCGAAATTTATTTCGGCTTTTTTTATTTATAAATCTTATTAATACTATCATTGTATTTCTCCATAATAACTTTTCTCTTCATACTTAATTTTGGAGTTAGTTCTCCTGTATCGATTGTCCATTCAACAGGAATAAGCTCAAATTTTTTTATCTGTTCAACTGGATTAAAAAATGAATTGTATGAATTTAATATTTCAGTGTATAGCATTAAAACTTGAGGATGGGCTATAGCATCTTTGGCTGATAACCCATGGATTTCTTTTTCTTTTAACCAGTTTGTTAAATTATTAAAAGAAGGAACAATAAGGGCTCCAACAAATTTTTCATCAGCGCCAACTACTAATATCTGCTCTACAAAAGGGGATTCTTTTATTTTGTTTTCAATTGGTTGAGGAGCCACATATTTTCCGCCACTCGTTTTAAACAACTCTTTCTTTCTGTCGGTGATTTTTAGATAACAGCCATTTTCAAATACACCAATATCTCCCGTGTGCAACCAGCCATCTATTAATACTTCTGAAGTTAAATCTGGTCTATTATAATATCCCATCATAACACTAGGACCTTTTACACATATTTCTCCATCTGCTGCTAATTTCACCTCTTGGCCTTCTATGACTAATCCAACTGTGCCAAATTTAGTTCCATTTTTTTTTCTGCAATTCACACTTATAACCGGACTATTTTCTGTTGGTCCATATCCCTCATACACATTAATTTTAGCAGCATTGAAAATTTTCAGTAATTTAAGTTGACAAGCAGCACCACCTGTTATTATATATTGCACATTTCCACCTAAAGCTTCACGCCATTTGCTAAAAATTATTTTATTTGCTAAGTACAATTGAAAATTATACAATAATCCACCACCAGTGAAAGGATCGTATTTTTCTGCTAAGGATACCGCCCAATAAAATAGCTTTCTTTTTACTCCTCTTAATTCAGCACCCTTAATCATTATTTTTTCGAAAACTTTTTCTAATAATCTGGGTACAGTAGTGAATAATGCCGGTTTGATTTCTTTTAAATTATCTCCAATTGTCTCCATGTTTTCAGCATAGTATATGGAAATGCCAGCATAACAATAAATACAGGAGGCTATTCTTTCAAATATATGGTTAAGTGGTAAAAAGCTTAAAGCCCGTGCTGTTGGCATTTTTGGAAAAGGAAAACTTTTAGTTGAATTCAATACATTGCTCACAATATTTTTATGACTAAGCATTACACCTTTAGGAGTGCCCGTTGTGCCAGATGTGTATATGATTGTTGCGCAAGCTTCTGCTTGAATTGTATTTTTTATGTCATTAACTGCTGCAATTTCTAGCGCGGATACATTATTAATAATATTGCTCCAATATTCAATATCAGTAGAGCTGTCAAAAGAATACATATTTATTAGAGATGGAATTTTACCTCTAAGGGATATCATTTTTTCTATACAATCTTCGCCACTTACAAAAACATATTTTATTGCAGCATCATTGAAAATAAATTCTATCTCATTAATATTGGTTGTAGGATAAATAGGACAAAGGATAACGCCAATTTGCTGACAGGCAAAATCAAGCATCAGCCACTCGGGTCTGTTTTTAGAAATAATTGCAATTTTATCTTGCTTGTCGACTGTCGTTTCGTTATTTCCTAGCCCAAGCTTCAATAAGCCAGCACTCAATTTGTTCACTAATGCAACAACTTCCTTCGTGCTGTACTTCGTCCAGTAACCATTCTCTTTTGCACAAAGCATATCCTCTTTTGGAAAAGTGTCTAATTGATAATAAAGGAAGTCGAAAATCCTGGATTTTTCGTTCATGCGATTGATTTAATTTAAACGTATCTGAATTACTGATGATAATAGTATTGATTATCAGGTAATTTAAACAATTTTAATTTCTGCATACTAATGAATGTATTATATTCATCCTGATGGTTCCAAAGCCAATGTTGATGCGATGCGCTGTCTACAGTTCCAATTAGCCATTGGTTATATGATTCAAACAATCCTTCTCTTAATAATTGCTGATGGAAATTAAATAATTTATATGGAAATTTATTATTTGTATTATCAAACCAATTTAAAACAAATCTGGTTCTCAACATCATCAACGAAGAAAAATTTATGACTGCAGGCCTAGTAATATCCTGGTTGTATAAGTTATTGATATAAGCAAGCTCAAATGGATGTTGATATTTTTCTACTAATGAGGGAAATGAAATTTCATTTATTTTTTTATAAGCATTAAAAATGATCAGTTTGATCTCTTCGGTTTTTGATGTGTATGATTCAAGATTCACGAAAAGTTCACCATAAATAAGCGACCAAATAAAATTATTTTTCAGGTAATAATAATTACAAGCATTATAATAATTTTTTGAATAATTAGGATCAGCTTTTATGCCTTTTTCCCAATAAATAATTGCTTCTTCATTTTTTTTCTCCCACAAAATACCTGCCAATTGATTGTACATATTCCCATCTGAAGGGAATTTTGTTATACCAATTCTGTAAAGAATCTCACTTTCTTTGATTTTATTTTTTAATGAATATATTTCACCAAGTATTTGGTAGCACTCGGCGTCGGCAGAATCTATTTTTATTATTTTTTTTAAAATCTTTGATGACTTATCAAAATCATTTTGAAAGTAGTAGCAGAAAGACAGCATTTTCTTAAGCTCAATATGATGTGGTGTTATTTCTAATCCCTTTTTTAAAATAAGAATAGCATTTTCGTAATCTCCGGTTTTCATTGAATTGCCGGCAGCTTCCTTATAGGCATTGCTTGATTGAGCAATGGAATTAAATTGAAGAAAGCACAGCCATAACAGTAGGATTGCTCTTTTCATAAAATAAATCTACCTCTTTTTAAATAAGATGAGTAAGTAATCCGTCTCTTAATTTCGGTTCAAACCAGGTGCTCTTTGGGGGCATTACATTTCCAGAATCGGCAATATCAAATAATTGCTGGATGCTAACAGGATAAAGGCTGATAGCTAATTTCATTTCGCCGCTGTCTACTCTTTTTTCAAGCTCATCCAAACCTCTGATTCCACCAACAAAATCAATTCGTTTATCTGTTCGCTGATCTATTATATTCAGCAAAGGAGATAAAATATTATTCTGTAAAATAGTTACATCAAGAACACCAATTGGGTCATTGGTATAAGTGCCTTCTTTAGAAGTCAATTGATACCACTGATGATTTAAATATAATCCAAATGAATGTAATGCAGCAGGTCGGTAAGCGCTGGATACTTTTTCAATTATAAAGCTATTCTGTAATTTTTCAAGAAATGTCGCTTCATTCAATTCTCCTAGATCTTTAATAACTCTATTATAATCCAAAATAGAAAGTTGATTGGAAGGGAAGAGTGTCGTTAAAAAATAATTTGATTCTTCTGTAGCTTCTTCGCCAAGCGCAGCCCTTACTTTAGAAGCTGATGCTGCCCTATGATGACCATCTGCAATATAGGTACAAGGAACTTCTTGTTTAAATAAAGTGGTAATGGTTTCAATAACAGCATCATCACTTACAATCCAAATGCTATGCTGAATTTGATCATCAGCAATAAAATCATACTGAGGATTTTTATCGGTAGTCCATTTTTGAATGACTTCATCAATCGAATCAACATTTTTGTAGGCAATAAAAACATTTCCTGTTTGAGCTCCTGTTGTTTTAATGTGATTAATTCGATCAAGTTCTTTTTCTGGACGGGTAAACTCATGTTTTTTTATCAAATCGTTTTCATAATCATTCACAGAACTACAACAAACCAAGCCTGTTTGACTTCTGCCATTCATAATGAGCCTGTAGATGTAATAACAAGGCTTACTCTCTTGAAATAGAATATTTCTGCTTAAAAAAGCTTGTAAATTTTCTTTGGCAGTTTCATATACAGTTGAAGAATGAATATCAATATTTTCTGACAAATCAATTTCGCTTTTTGTGATATGCAAAAAAGACATAGAATTTCCCTCTGCCTCAATTTTTGCTTCTTTGCTATTTAAAACATCATACGGCCTTGATGCAACTTGTTTTGCAAATTGTGCTTCTGGACGAAGTGCTTTAAAAGGAGTAATGGTTACCATGGTTTTATTTTTTATGCATGTGATTTTGTAAAGGTATGCATGATATCTACCAATACTTGAACGCTTTCTATTGGTAGTGCATTATATAACGAAGCCCTGAATCCTCCTGATAAACGATGTCCTTGGATACCTATGATGCCATTTTTTTTGGCATATTCGTAAAATGAATTTTCAAGATTTGTTTCTTTTATTGTGAAACAAACATTCATATTGCTGCGATCTTCTTTATTAATAGTTCCTTGAAACAAATCATTAGAATCAATTTCATTATAGAGTAGGGCAGCTTTTTTATTGTTTATTTTTTCTATTGCTGCAATACCGCCTTTTGAATGAAGCCAACGCAGTGTTAGCAAACAGACATAAATAGCAAAAACCGGAGGCGTATTTAACATACTGCCTTCTGTAATATGATTTCTATAATCCATGATAGTAGGAATAGGGCGTTTCACTTTTCCTAAAATATTTTCATCTACAACGACCATACTAACACCTGCCGGTCCCATATTTTTCTGCGCACCTGCGTATATCAATCCAAATGAATTAAAATCCAATACCCTA
>CANICR010000076.1 GCA_947466405.1 Chitinophagaceae bacterium
GTTCGAGCCCGTGTGCTCCCACAATCAAACCTCACTCAACAATATAAGAGTGAGGTTTTTTTATGCATACACTATGAGTAAATTTTACATCCTCTTTTCATTTAAACTAGACAAGTTTTATATGAATTTCTGCTAATAATATAATTACAATAAATCTATTATTCTTTACAATACTGTATTCAAATATTTCTTGACTACTTGTCAAAACCAAATCGGCTAATAGCATCAACTTACCTAAAATAGTTGAATGATATTTAATTCATGTGGTCATCCTAAAAATGCATTTCCTTTTGTAACTTTACACCTTGTCAATCATAATATAAATGGAACTTTCAAAAAACTTTGAACCACAGTCAGTTGAACAAAAATGGTATGATCAATGGGTAAATAAGGGCTACTTCAAAAGTACTCCTGATGAAAGAACGCCATATACTATTGTTATGCCTCCACCTAATGTTACAGGTGTATTACACATGGGTCATTGCCTAAATAATACTATTCAGGATATCTTGATACGCAGAGCGAGGATGATGGGATACAATACATGTTGGGTTCCAGGTACCGACCATGCCTCTATTGCCACTGAAGCGAAAGTAGTTGCAATGCTTAGAGAACGGGGTATTACTAAGTCGTCATTAAGTAGAGATGAATTTTTATCCTACGCATGGGAATGGAAAGAAAAATATGGCGGCATCATTTTACAGCAATTAAAAAAACTAGGCTGCAGCTTAGATTGGGATCGTACTACTTTTACCATGGATAAAGACTATTACCAATCTGTAATCAGCGTCTTTATTGCCTTGCATAAAAAAGGCGTAATTTATAGAGGTAAAAGAATGATAAACTGGGATGTGAAAGCTTTAACAGCCCTTAGTGATGAAGAAGTTATCAGAAAAGAAACCAAACAGAAATTATATCATTTAAGATACAATGTTGAAGGCAGCGACACTCCTATTATTATCGCTACTGTAAGGCCTGAAACAATCATGGGTGACAGCGCTATTTGCGTACACCCTACAGACGAAAGGTATAAACACCTTCATGGGAAATTTGCTACTGTACCGTTAATCAATAGACGCATTCCTATTATTGCCGATGAATACGTTACGATGGAATTTGGAACCGGTGCTTTAAAAGTAACTCCCGCACATGACGTTAACGACTATGCGCTTGGCCAAAAACATAACCTGGAAATAATTGACATTTTTAATGACAATGGAACCCTTAGTGAAGCCGCACAGATTTATATTGGATTAGATAGATTTGATGTAAGAAAAAAAATTGCTGCAGAATTAGAAGAGAAGGGATTTCTTTTAAAAACAGAAGAATACACCAGTGAAGTTGGATACAGCGAAAGAACTGATGTAGTTGTAGAGCCTCGATTAAGCTTGCAATGGTGGGTAAGTATGAAAGATATTGCTACCCCTGCATTAACAACGGTAATGGAAGATGAAATAAAATTCTATCCTCCAAAATTTAAAAATGTTTACCGCCATTGGATGGAAAATATTAAAGACTGGTGCATTAGTCGCCAGTTGTGGTGGGGACATCGCATACCTGCCTGGTATGACAATGAAGGGAGATTTGTGGTTGCCGCCAATGAAAAAGAAGCTGTTATTTTATTTGAACAGCAATTTGGTATTGCCAATGCTACATTAAAACAGGATGAAGATTGCCTAGATACTTGGTTTAGTAGCTGGCTTTGGCCTTTTGAAGTATTTAAAGGATACAGCAACCCGGGTAATGCAGAAATTAAATACTACTACCCTACTGATACTTTAGTAACAGCACCAGAGATTATTTTTTTCTGGGTAGCAAGAATGATTATGGCTGGTTTTGAATACATGGAAACCAAACCATTTAAAGAAGTTTATTTTACAGGCATTGTAAGAGATAAGCTAGGAAGAAAAATGAGCAAAAGTCTTGGAAACTCCCCCGACTTATTAGGATTGATTGATCAGTATGGTGCCGACGCTGCTCGTTTTGGAATAATGATATCATCACCTGCAGGAAATGATATTCTTTTTGATGAAGCTGCATTAGAACAAGGAAGAAACTTCAATAATAAAATTTGGAATGCGCTGAAGTTGATTAAAATGTGGGAAGGACGACAATCATCCTCCACATTAAATGAAAATAAATTTGCAATTGACTGGTTTGAAAATAGATTGAATGAAGTTAGCGGTGAGGTAAACAGTATGATGCAACAGTTTCGCTTAAGCGAAGCCTTAAAAACTATTTATTCACTTATATGGGATGACTTCTGCAGTTGGTATCTCGAATGGATTAAGCCTGGATTCGAACAACCTATTGAACGTTCGGATTATGAAAAAACAATTGGCTTCTTTTCTGAATTAATGCAATTATTACATCCATTTATGCCATTTGTTTCGGAAGAAATTTATCATCTTTTACAAGAAAGAGAAGATGACTTGTGTGTAAAACAATACATTCCAAAACAGCAGCCTGAAAAAAGATTATTAGAAGTAGGCACTTTATTAAAAGCAACCATCAGTGGATTAAGAGATGTAAGAAATAAACAACAGTTAAAACCAAAAGAGAAAATTAAATTATTTATTCAAACTGATGAGTTAGCTATATTTAATTCAATTGAAAACATACTTTCTAAGCAGCTAAACACAAGCGAAATTACCTACACAAAAGATAGTATTCCCGGTTCATTTACAGCAGTAATTGGCAAGGATACATTTTACGTTGTAACAGAACAACCTATTGATATTAGTAATCAAAAAACAGCACTAGAAAAAGAGCTAACCCATTTAAAAGGATTCTTGCAATCTGTTGAAAAAAAACTAAGCAATGAGCGATTTGTACAAAATGCAAATCCGGAAATATTAGCACTCGAACAAAAAAAGAAATCAGATGCATTGTCAAAAATCAAAGTTATTGAAGATTCATTAAAACTTATTGGTTAACAATAATTAATACTTCGATTTTTACAATATGGAAATAATTAATGTACCCCTTGAAAATCTTACAGAAATTCGAGAGCTGGCTTATAAAATTTGGCCTATTGTATATTCCAGCATCTTGAGTAAAAAACAACTTGAGTATATGCTTGATGAGATATACAGCCTAGACTCTTTAGAAAAGCAATTAACAAAGGAGAATCAGCAGTTTATTATAGTTCAACAAGAAAATACATCTGTCGCATTTGCTTCTTTTAGCATGATTAGAGCGCATGACAACAACACTTGCAAACTGCATAAATTATATGTATCAATTGAGGAGCAAGGAAAAGGTATTGGAAGACTTATCATTAATCATATCTCCCAAAAAATAAAATCTCCAAACCCTTCCTATATAATCTTGAATGTAAATCGCCATAACAAAGCAGTAGACTTTTATAAACATTTAGGCTTTTCCATTATCAAAGAAGAAGATATTGTTATCGGTAATGGCTATTTCATGAATGATTATGTGATGGGTAAATTTATTTGATTAAAATTGAGAATCCCCCATAACGAAAGAGACCCACTCTTTCAAGCAGGTCTCATTCATAATCATAAAAAAAGTATTAATAACGATACATATCCGCTTTATATGGTCCTTCTTTTGGAATTCCAAGATAAGCTGATTGATCATTTGTAAGCGTATCTAATTCAACACCGATTTTTGAAAGATGCAAACGTGCCACTTTTTCATCTAAATGTTTTGGAAGTACGTAAACTTTATTTTCATATTTATCAGTATTTGTCCAAAGTTCAAGTTGAGCCAATGTTTGGTTGGTAAATGAATTACTCATTACAAAACTTGGATGCCCTGTTGCGCAACCAAGATTAACCAAACGTCCTTCTGCTAATACAATCACATCGTTTCCTTCGATAGTATACATGTCTACTTGAGGCTTGATAGTATTTTTTGTATTACCATACTCACCATTCAACCATGCCATATCTATTTCAATATCAAAGTGACCGATATTACAAACAATAGCTTTGTCTTTCATCGCTCTGAAATGTTGCTCAGTAATCAAATCACGACAACCACTTGCTGTAACGATAATATCTGCTTCCTTAACTGCGTCAATCATTTTCTTTACTTCAAATCCATCCATAGCAGCTTGCAATGCACAGATAGGATCAATCTCGGTAACGATTACACGAGCTCCTGCTCCACGTAAACTCAATGCAGATCCTTTACCTACATCACCATAACCACCTACTACGGCTACTTTTCCTGCCATCATAATATCAGTTGCTCTGCGAATAGCATCAACCAATGATTCCTGACAACCGTATTTATTATCAAACTTAGACTTTGTAACAGAATCATTTACGTTAATAGCAGGAATAGGCAAAGTACCTTTAGCCATTCTTTCATATAGACGATGAACTCCTGTAGTTGTTTCTTCACTTAATCCTTTAATATGAGGAATCAATTCAGGATATTTATCAAAAACGATGTTAGTTAAATCTCCACCATCGTCCAAAATCATGTTTAAAGGCTTATCAGCACTTCCAAAAAATAATGTTTGCTCAATACACCAATCAGCTTCTTCAATTGATTGACCTTTCCATGCATACACGCCAATACCAGCAGCAGCAATTGCGGCAGCCGCCTGATCTTGTGTTGAAAAGATGTTACAACTGCTCCACTTTACTTCGGCACCTAAAGCAATTAACGTTTCAATTAATACTGCTGTTTGAATAGTCATGTGCAAGCATCCTGCGATTCTAGCACCTTTTAAAGGCTGACTATTGCCATATTCTTTACGAAGACTCATTAGACCGGGCATTTCAGCCTCCGCTAATCTTATTTCTTTACGACCCCATTCTGCGAGGCTCATGTCTTTTACCTTATTTTTCAAGGAAAAGTCGATAGAACTTAATGTTGATGTTGACATATAAATGATTTAGAAGACAAAGCTACATTCAATAGTTCATTATTCTAAATTATTTTAATAAAATAGAATAAATAACTACTTTTTAATACTTTTGTAGAATATATAATACTATTACCATGAAAAAAACAGTTAAAAAAGAAGAAATTGCTATTACCTTACCCCAACTTGATAAAGTTGATGTAGCTATTTTGAAAATTTTACAAATAAACGCAAGAGCCACCGTGAAAGAAATTTCCGAAAAGGTACACTTGAGCACCACACCTGTTCATGAACGAATTAAACGATTGGAACAAACAGGTGTTATCAAGCAATATGCAACTTTAGTTGATTATACCAAAGTAAAGAAAGGCCTTATGGTTATTTGTTATGTTTCGTTAAAAGAACACAGTAAAAACGCTGGAATGAAATTCATCAAATCTATCAATGAATTACATGAAGTTATTGAATGCTATAATATAAGTGGAGAATTTGACTTTATGCTAAAAGTAGTAGAGGAAAATATGGATAGCTATTATGATTTTCACGTAAATCGACTCAGCCAAATTGAAAATATGGGAAATGTACAGAGTGTTTTTGTAATGGGCGTAATCAAAGAAACGCATCAATTAATCTGGTAAATAATACAATATGCCAATACCGATTTAATTCATTTTAAATATTTGTATTTTTAAAAACATAAACTGATCAATTTGTACATCAATATTCATACACACCAATCTCATAAATCCGGAGTCTGGAGTATTCAAAATATGCATGATAATTTCGAGGTCGCTAATTCGCTTTTTAATTATTCTGTAGGAATTCACCCTTGGTATATAAATGAAAACACTATTAGCAATGATTTTGAAAAAATGAAATTAGCAAGAAATAAAATTAATGTATTAGCGATTGGAGAATGTGGACTAGACCGGATTTGCAAAACGTCTTTTGAACTTCAAAAAGCAGTATTCATTAGGCATATTCAATGGGCAAATGAAATAGCGAAACCGATCATAATTCACTGCGTAAAAGCACATGAAGATATACTTGCTTTACTAAAAGACTACCAATGCCTTGTTCCTGTTATTTTTCACGGATTCAATAATAAAGAATCAATTGCCAATAAAATCATAAAGGCAGGCCACTATTTATCATTCGGGAACGCCATTCTTTTCCCTTCCAATGAAATTGCATTTAACCATATTCCACTCGATAAGATTTTTTTAGAGACGGATGATAGCGATCATACCATTGAAGCCATTTATGAACAAGCGGGAAGAATAAAAAATATTTCACTAGAGCAATTAAATTTGCAGATTAAAAAAAATACAAAAAAAGTTTTTAACCTGAATGTATTATGATGAAAGATTTATCATGGCTTGGCAGAACGAGTTTATTAATAGGAGAAAATAACGTAAAATCACTCACTCAAAAACATGTAATGATTGTGGGAATGGGAGGCGTTGGATCATATGCTGCGGAATTCATTTGCAGGAGTGGCGTAGGAAAAATGACTATTATTGATGGTGATGTTGTAGATCCCACAAATCGCAATCGACAACTTCCTGCATTATCAACGAATCATGGTATTTCTAAAGCAGATATCATGGCCAATAGATTGCTTGACATCAATCCTGAATTAGAGTTGACCGTTATTAAAGAATTCATAAATCCAGAAATGGTAGAAAATTTATTTCATAAATCTGTTGATTATATTATTGACGCCATTGATAGTATTACTCCAAAAATTACTTTTTTAAAAATTGCACACCATAATAAAATACCTATTGTTAGCAGTATGGGCGCCGGAGGCAAACTAGATCCTACACAACTTAAAGTGGTAGATATTTCCAAAACTATTAATTGCCCTTTCGCCGAACAAGTTAGAAAAAATTTAAAAAAACAAGGGATCTATTCAGGAATAAAAGCCGTATTCTCCCCTGAAATAGTAATTAAAGAAAGCCTGATAATGACCGATGGGAAAAACTACAAAAAATCTGCTTATGGAACTATGTCATATCTTCCAGCAACTTTTGGAGCAGTAGCCTCATCCGTGGTGATAAGAGACCTTATTCATGCTACTAAATAGCAACTATTCATTTAATGAAATTACAATAAAAATAAAATGCGTAAATTTATTTATAAATAAAAAAAATGTTCCCCAAAATAAATCCTACTTCAACAACTGCCTGGAATGAACTTAACGCTCATTTTGAAGCAACCCAATCAACGACCATTCAACAATTATTTAAAAAAGATATCAACCGATTTATTAAATTCTCATACTGCTTTGAAGAAATTGTTTTTGATTTTTCAAAAAATAACATCACAGAAGAAACGTTGGCATTACTTTTTAAACTTGCAGAAGAATGCAAACTAAAAGAATCCATAGATGCCATGTTCTCAGGGGAAATAATAAATGAAACTGAAAATCGAGCTGTTCTTCACACTGCACTTAGAAACTTTTCTACTAGTCCCATTTTAGTTGAAGATAAAGACATCATGCCGGATATAAGAAGAGTACTCCTTCAAATGAAAGCTTTTTCCGACAATATTCATAGTGGATCGTTAAAAGGATATACTGGAAAGAAAATTAAATACATAGTAAATATAGGTATCGGGGGAAGTGATTTAGGACCGTCTATGGTAACAGAAGCTTTAAAACCCTATCAAATAAATGATATAGAAACCTTTTTCGTGAGTAATGTTGACGGCACTCATATTTTTGAAACATTAAAAAAAATAAAACCAGACGAAACGATTTTTGTAATTGCCAGTAAGACATTTACAACTCAGGAAACCATGACGAATGCTCATACAGCTAGAAAATGGTTTTTAGAAAATGGGGGGCATGAAAAAGATATTGCCAAACATTTTGTGGCCCTGAGTACAAATATCAAGGAAGTAGAAAAGTTTGGAATAGCCGCTGAAAATATGTTTGAATTCTGGGACTGGGTTGGTGGAAGATACAGTTTATGGAGTGCTATAGGATTGTCTATTTCTTTATCTATTGGTTATGCCAATTTCGAATCTTTATTAAAAGGGGCTCATTCCACTGATCTTCATTTTAAGCAAACCCCTTTTGAAAAAAACATTCCTGTAATAATGGGTTTAATTGGAATATGGTACA
>CANICR010000077.1 GCA_947466405.1 Chitinophagaceae bacterium
CATTGGCTTTGGATTGACTTACAAGTTCTAATTACAAATACATATTTTATTTAAAAAGCCGGATTATATCCGGCTTTTTAAATTTATAGAGGAAGCCAACACATCCCCCATATTAAAAACTCCTTTCTTACCTATAATAAATTCAGCTGCTAATACAGCACCAGAGGCAAATCCAATTCTATTGTGCGCTGTGTGAGTTATTTCTATTTGATCGATTGGAGAATTGTATAAAACAGAATGAACGCCTGGTGCTGGATCTATTCTTTTGCTGATGATACTCAGCTCATCCTGATTACTACTTTTGCCCAATATCCATTTATTTTTAAGCGGATAGTTAGCTAATAAATCTTCTGCTATACTAATGGCAGTCCCGCTGGGAGCATCTTTCTTTTCGGTGTGATGAGTCTCTTCAATACTTACATTGTATTCAGGTCTGTTACTCATTAGTTTTGCTAGCTGTTTATTAATCTCGAAAAAAATATTAACGCCAATACTAAAATTGCTTGCATATAATAGTGCGCCATTTTTATCATTACAGATATCAACTAATGTTTCCCAATCCTTTAGCCAGCCAGTACTTCCGCATACAACAGGAATACCTGCATCTAGGCATATACGTATATTCTTTACCGCACTTTCGGGTCCGGTAAATTCAATGGCTACATCTGCTTTTTGTATGTTGTCAATGGTTAAATCTACAGCATTCTCAATTGAAATTTTTAATACAATTTCATGGCCATTTTGAAGTGCTATTTCTTCAATGGCTTTTCCCATTTTTCCATATCCAATCAAGGCGATTTTCATGATTCATTTATTTAATTAATTCGTTGGGTTTATTTTATTTGAAAACTAAAAAATAAGAAATATGTAAAATATATTTAGAAATCCTACTTAATATTAATCATCAAATGTATCCCATTTGTTTTCGCTAAGGGCGAGAAGCCTGCGTTTATTTGTAAACTTAAATTATCGCTCACGTTAAATGTTTTTAAGTGAGCATCTACGGCAGCATCTGCTACATTCATTCCCCAAAATAAAATAAAAAAGAGTACCGAATAATCTACATTTTGTCTAACATCATTCCTAAATGTTTTTATTCTCTCTGGCTGATCTTTTACTGAGTAATAAGGTTGTTTGATTTGATCATCATTCGTAGGGTCACCATCAATAGCCAATGCATATGCAGTTTTAGCGTTATTAAATTGACGTAAGTTTCTGAAAAATAAATAAGTGGTTGTTCCTAATGCTCCATAAACTATTGGCAATTTCCAGTATTTCTTATTCGTTATTTGACCCCAGCCTGGAATTATTGCTGAACGAATTATTGCTGTTCTAGGATTGAAGGTTTCAATCCTTTCCTTTTTTTTGATTGGTTTTTTTGTAGAATTTAATGTATCCCCTTGCGCTACCACATTTACAGAAAACAGGGTTAAGAATAGTAGGACAAAAGAATGTTTTTTATGAAATACACTCATTAGCTGACATTGACATTTAATTTTTCAAGTAAGGCATTCAGCTCATCAATAGAGTAGTATTCAAAAAGGATACTGCCATAGCCCTTTTTATTATGCGTTAATTTTACTTTTGTACCAAATTGAGAGGCAATGCTGTCTTCTATTTTTTTATAAGCATTGGGCATTGTAGATTTAGCGCTCGGTTTTGCACTATTGCCTGTATATAGTTTTCGAACTAGTTCTTCTGTTTGTCTTACTGAAAGACCTTTCTTTTTAATTTCTGAATAAATAAACATTTGTTTGTCTACCATATCAACATTGATGATGGCTCTTGCATGCCCCATGCTGATATTACCACTTCTCACTGCAATTTGTATGTCTGGAGGCAATTTTAATAATCTAATATAGTTTGTTACGGTACTTCTGTCTTTGCCCATTCTTTCTGCCAATTGATCTTGGGTGTAATCAAGTTCATCCATTAGTCTTTTGTAACTCAAAGCAATTTCAATAGCGTTCAGGTTTTCGCGTTGAAGATTTTCTAGTAGTGCTAATTCTAGAATATTATCATCTTTCAAATCACGAATGTAAACAGGTACTTCTTTAAGTCCTGCTATTCTTGAAGCCCTGAATCTTCTTTCGCCTGCAATCAATCTAAATCTTCCGTTAGGAATACTTGAAACTGTAAGCGGCTGGATAATACCATGCATTTTTATGGAAGCGGCCAATTCACTTAAAGCCATTTCATCAAAATCTTTTCTTGGTTGATGAGGGTTTACGTCGATTTTATCCAAAGATACACTCATGCTATTGGTTGATTTTTCAACCACTTCGGTTTTTAAAGTGCCTGCAGTATTTTTTAAATCAGCATCAATGTTTTGAAGTAAGCTTCTGATTCCTTTTCCTAAAGCGTCTGATTTCTTTTGCATAGTTGATGGGGATATTCAATGAAATAGTTAGTTATCAGCTTAAGATTTTATCTTCCTGATTTATTTTGGTCAGGTTATTTTTCTGTAAAATTTCTTTTGCTAAATTTAAATAATTTACAGCTCCTTTGCTGTCTGAATCGTACAATATTACTGGCTTTCCCACACTTGGGGCTTCGCTTAGCTTTGTATTTCGGTGGATAATACTGCTGAATACCATATCTTCAAAATGACGTCTAACTTCGCTTACGACTTGATTGCATAACCGTAAACGCCCATCATACATGGTCATTAAAATGCCTTCTATTTTGAGATCGACATTTAATCGATTTTGAACAATCTTTACTGTATTTAATAATTTACCAAGTCCTTCTAATGCAAAGAATTCCGTTTGTACAGGAATTACTACACTATCGGCTGCGGTTAGTGCATTTACGGTAATCAAGCCTAAAGAAGGGGAACAATCTATAATGATGAAATCGTAGTCGTCTGAAATAGTTTCTAATATTTTCTGCAGCACCATTTCCCGATTTGGGTAATCAATCATTTCTATTTCAGCTCCAACCAAGTCGATATGAGATGGAATTAAATCCAGGTGAGGAATGGCAGTTTTAAGAATAACTTCTTTTGCCTCAGCCTCATTAACCATGCAATCGTATAAATTTTTTGTAACATTTTGAAGATCGAAACCAACGCCAGTGGTGCTATTTGCCTGTGGATCTGCATCAACCAAAAGGGTTTTGTATTCCAAAATAGCTAGGCTTGCAGCTAAATTAATAGCTGTGGTAGTTTTCCCTACGCCACCTTTTTGATTTGCTATGCCTATAATTCTCGCCATATTATATATTTCTACAAAGTTAGTTATACAAAAATCGGTGATTTTTATTTGTATTTATGCTAAAGTTATCAAGAGTCTAAATCCTAATATTAACAAATGTAAGTAATAGGCCTAAATTATTGAACAATAAAGGGTTATAATTGTTAATTATTAAGGATTACAATATCTTGATAGATAAGATGATGTTGTTTTTTTGAATAGGCGTTCATTTTTTATTTTTTTTAATCTCTAATATTTATGCGTTCACCTCTAGGGGTTTTTATTTTTATTATCATCATGTTATTGATGGACTTATATGTTTTTCAGGCTGTGAAAATGGTTAGTCATAATGCGAATGGTAAAACAAAATCTTTTATTTTTATTTTGTATTGGGCTATTTCTGTTTTTTCTGTAATAGGTTTTTTATTTTTTAGCTTCACAGGTCAATTATTTTTAGGTAAAAAAATACGTACATATCTATTTGCCACCATCATTGGTTTTTTCCTTGCCAAATTAGTAATCATTCTTATTTTATTTGTAGACGATGTGAGGAGGATGATACAATGGTTGTTGAATAAACTTCCACTTGTTAATTCATCTAGTACTATTGCGTCAACTGATGATGCGATTTCACGTTCTGTTTTTATTAGCTGGCTTGGATTAGCCGCTGGCACTAGTTTGTTTGGGAGTTTGCTCTATGGGTTTAGTAATAAATATCAGTACAAAGTTATTAAGCAACAACTATCCTATGATAATCTTCCTGAATCATTTAAGGGTTTGAAAATTGTGCATATTAGTGACATTCATAGCGGTAGTTTTTTAGATAAAAAAGCTGTTGAACATGGGGTGGAGTTGATCATGGAACAACAGGCGGATTTGATTTTATTTACAGGTGATTTAGTGAACGATAAGGCTTCCGAAATGAATGATTATATAAATTTGTTTTCAAAATTAAAAGCTCCACTAGGGGTGTTTTCTACATTAGGAAATCATGATTATGGTGATTATGTTGAATGGCCAATAGAGGGGATAACTAAAGATCAAAACATTGAAAATTTAAAAAAAGTACATGCCACCATGGGTTGGAAATTGTTGATGAATGAACATGTAATACTTGAAAAAAATAATGAACAAATTGCATTGTTAGGAATTGAAAATTGGAGTGCAAAAGCAAGGTTTCCAAAACATGGAAAAATGAATTTAGCTTATCCTGGAACAGAAAAATATCCCTTTAAGATTTTAATGAGTCACGACCCAAGTCATTGGCATGCTGAGGTTAGAACTGCTTATAAAGACATAGACTTGACACTTAGTGGGCATACGCATGGTATGCAATTTGGAGTTGAAATACCTGGGTTTAAATGGAGCCCCATTCAATATATTTATAAAGAGTGGGCTGGATTGTATGAAGAGGACAATAAGAAATTATATGTAAACAGAGGATTTGGATTTATTGGTTATCCTGGTAGAGTGGGGGTGATGCCAGAGATTACCCTAATTGAACTTGTGTAATTATACGAAATGAAATTTTTTGTCATTATTTCTGGGCAGGACAAAACAAAAAAAAGATGACCCGATATTATTATGGGTCATCTTTCACGAAGTTTTAATTTTACCTAGAAATTTCTTTTTTCTTTAGGGGCATAAGTTCTTTTTCTGCCTTCGTCAGTTGGTTTACGAAAGCCGCCATCTGCTTCATTCATTCTAACAGTTCTGTTATTATAACGTTTACCATCTATGGCTTTAATCATTTTACCTGCATTGGCTTTATCTACTTCTACCCAACTATTCATATCACGCATATCGATTTTGCCAAGCACTTCTTTTTTAAGATTACTCTCATCTAAAATAAATTGTAAAAAGCTTGCCTTGTAAAAACCATCTTTTATACCTAGGTTAATGAATAGTCTTGTATATCCATTATCTCTTCTATTGAAATTCCTGTCAGATCTGTCATTTCTGTTAGACATACTATCTCTATCATTAGATGATGTACGATTGCGGGTGTCTAATTTTAAATTCAGATCGTCTGCATTTTCATAATACTTTAAGAAATGATCAAACTCAAGAGCAGCAACTCTTTGAAGTACTTCTTCTTTAGAAACACTTTCAAATTTTTGCATTAAATCTGGAAGATAGGTTTCGTAATCGCCATGTGAAATATCTGTTTGAATTAATTTATCCATGAAGTGAAAAAATTGTCTACGACAAACTTCTTTACCACTAGGGATATCTACTTTATGAAAAGTGGCGTTAACCATTTTTTCTAATTGGCGAATTTTAAAAGTCTCTCTTGTATGACAAATGGAAATACAGATTCCACTTTTTCCTGCTCTTGCAGTACGACCACTACGATGCGTATATACTTCAATATCGTCTGGTAATTCATAATTAATGACATGGGTAATTCCATCAACATCAATTCCTCGGGCAGCTACATCGGTTGCGATTAATAATTGTAAAGCTTTGCTTCTGAAACGTCCCATAACCTTATCACGTTGTTGTTGAGTAAGGTCACCATGAAGTGCTTCAATATCGTAACCATTCTTTGAAAGTCTTTCAGAAATTTCTTGAGCATCTGCTTTAGTTCTGGTAAAAATGATGCCGTACATGCCTGGATTGAAATCAATAAGTCTTTTTAGTGTTTCATAACGTTGATGAGCAGTTGTAATATAATATTGGTGATCAATGTTTACGTTGCCACTATTTTTCTTTCCAACAGTTATTTCTTTAGGAGATGTCATGAAGTTTTTAGAAATGGCTCTAACTTCAGGGGGCATAGTGGCACTAAATAGCCAAATGCTTTCTCGGTTGACGGTGTTTTTCAATACGAAATCAATATCATCTCTAAAGCCCATGTTTAACATCTCATCGGCTTCATCTAATACTACATATTTTACTTTTTGTAAGTCAATGGCTTTTCTCTCGATCAAGTCAATTAATCTCCCGGGTGTAGCTACCACAATTTGAACGCCTTGTCTTAGGTTGCGAATTTGCATGGTAATAGAAGCTCCACCATATACGGCTTCTGTATTAACTCCCTTTAAATACTTTTTATAAGAAAGCAGGTCGTTGGTGATTTGTAAACATAATTCTCTTGTTGGACAAACTATTAATGCCTGAGGAAATTTATCGCCTGCATTAATTAATTGTAATAAAGGCAAGCCAAATGCGGCTGTTTTTCCGGTTCCTGTTTGAGCCAATCCTACGAAATCTGTTGTTCCGGATAATAGAATAGGTATTGCTTGTTCCTGAATTGGGGTTGGATTTGTAAATCCTAAATCTGCAATAGATTGCAAAATTTCCGGCTTGATGCCGAGTGCTTCAAATGTGTTCATTATTTTTTTTTAAATGTAAAGACCCTTATTGCATAAGCAATAAACACGTGGTCAAAATTGATTTTGATGGTCACATGTAATGCTTCGGGCCGTTGGAGAGAAATAATCTTAATAGAAGATTGTCACTTTAAAAATTGCTATCAACAGCAACTGAGCATGTCATGTAATTCTCAGTGTATTTTATTAACGACGCAAAGGTAAGGTATATTCGTTAGATTTCATAGTATTTAGCCATAAATTTTAAAATTCATGGCTCCATTCATTTGGATTTCAAGAGGTATATGCCTTATCTTATCGATAAATTATCTTTAGTTTTATGTATCTTCATTTTTCATAATAAAAAATATTTTTATGCTTAAAAGATTTTTCGCTTTAATAGTAATCATTTTTGTTTGTCATAATTCTGTGAATGCTCAAGGAATTAGTTTGGGTATAAAAGCTGGTTCTGATTTGCAGAAAATGTCGGGGTATAGCTTTAAAGACAAATTTGAATATGGGTATCATTTAGGAGGATTTATTGAATTAAAATTAAATTCAAAATTTAGTATCCAGCCTGAATTCTATTATAGTGCTATTAATCTTACAGTAGATTCTGCAGGAAATAATTTTTCTAGTTTATATGAAATTAAAAATGACAACAAGTTAAAATTTGGATATATTAATATTCCGCTGCTTTTAAATATCAAAGCGAATAAATTTTTAGGACTTCAAGTTGGACCTCGATACGGTTTATTAACAAACAGTAATCTTTCTATTAAAGGGCAGACTACAAGTGCTCTCAAAACTGGAGATTTGTCCATGGTGGCTGGTATACAGATTAAAGTGCTTAATGTTCGTGTGTATGGAAGATATCAGGTTGGATTAAACAATATTAACGAACTTGCCAATAAGGAAAAATGGAGGAATCAAACCATTCATATAGGAGTGGGGTTAAGTCTTTTGTAGTTATACCCGAATAATTTCTTTTGTTCCATCTTTATTAATTTTTATTATTGCAGATGGAGCATTTTTTTTTGTATCTATTTGTCGATATTCAACGATATAGTCAACACTATTTTTAATTTCTTCCTCAATTTCCATAAAATTGGAAGGGGTAGGCCGTCCGGAGATATTTGAAGATGTTGATACAATTGGCTTACCATATTCAACGATAAGTTGACGGCAAAATTCATCCTTCACTATTCTGATAGCAATTGTTCCATCTTGATTAATCAAATTACGCGCTATCTTTTTTGCGCCTTGATATATAATGGTAGTAGGCTTTGTGTTATCTTTTATTATTGATTCGGTTTCTTGAATTGTACTATTGCAATATTGTTGAATTTCATTTATTGAAGAAACTAGCATTATCATGCTTTTTGATTCGATTCTTTTTTTAATTGAAAATATTTTTGCAACGGCTTCCTCATTGGTGGCATCGCAACC
>CANICR010000078.1 GCA_947466405.1 Chitinophagaceae bacterium
ATAGGTCCTTTGTATGGGATTTTTTTCATCCTACAAACATTTCCATCCAAATCAAATCCTGCATGATATTCAAAGATATTATTAGCCGGAATCAAAATGTTCATCTTTTGAAAAAGCCATTTTGAAACATTAAATTTTATTTTCTGTTTTCTTGATTTTAAATTATATTGAATAAATACTCCTCCTAAAATATCAAGATTGTTATCAATTAATAATTTCCTCATTACTGGAATCCTTGTCCTTGGTTCAAAAATGAAATCATCATCGCATAGAAGAAATAAAGGAGTTTGAGTATGTTCTAGCATTATATTTCTTCCTTCTGCAGTTCCTGTGTCAAAAGGTAATACTAAATAAGTTATGTCCAAATCCGGAAATAATCTAAGAATGATATCTTTATAGGATTGCTTGCTATCATCGGCAATGATAACAGGTCCTTTGAATTTAAATTTTTGAATGGAGAATAGTAAATTTTTTAATTGGCTAGGCCTTTCCAATGTTTTAATTAAAATAGAGACATCATTTACTTGATCTAAAAAATAATTCTCTTTTTTTTCGAAAGGGATAAGATTTACAATCTTAAACATGCTTTTTTTTATTTTTTTTTCTAAAAACTTGAGCTAGCTTTCCAATAATATCTCTTGATTGCAATTTCTGAATCGTTGATTGTAAGTTTTTTATTCTTTCTTCATATTGTGCTGTTACTATTTCTAGTAACTCTGGGTGCACCAAAGATAAACCTAGGTTATTTCCTAATCTTGACAAGCTGTGTTCTTTTTTTACAACTAAAAATAAATTTTGCCTATACCATCTTTCAATTTTATTATTATCCCAAATTTTGGGTCTAAAAAAATCAATCATTTCAAATCCGTATTTTTCAAATTTAGTTTGCCAATACTTAGGCCATTGTTCATTGATGTGTCGTTGTCCACCCTGACCTGGAATAGCCGCAGAAAACATAATTACATCAGCATGATTTACCAATGATTGAATTAGATTTTCAGCAGATGAAGATGGGAGATGCTCTGCAACTTCTAAGCAAAAAACCAAATCAAACTTTTGATTTAAATTAAATGAAGTTGATAAGTCTTTTTCTATAAATTCACTCTCTTCAATTTTTAATAACGTGTGATCTATATAATGACCGTCTATTCCTACAACTTTTAATACGCCAAGTTTTTTTGACACCTCAATCCAATTTCCTAATCCACAACCAACGTCTAGGATTGATGAAGGTTTATAAACATCAAATAATATTGGCAAAACTTGTCTTGCTGCATCAGAGTTATGAATTATTTCGTCATGATGATAAAGTTGTTGCATTCTGAACTTTTTAGTTTAGCTGATATTCCATTTTATTTTAGGAACAATATTTCCTATAACAGATTGATTGTATTGTTTATTAGATGTCATGCCCGATACCTCAAGTGTTAAGCATTCTATATCTTCAAGTAGATTCACTTTACTGTCACCAAACCAAATTGAGACTATATATTCTCCATCGATTAGTTTAGGTTCATTTATTTCAACATTAATTTCTCCGTTTTTAAAACTTCTAGATTGGAGCTGAACATTATCAAGGGTTGGATTAGATCCATAAATAGGTATTCCTTCATTATTGTATAATACAAATCCGAAATGGGGAATATCTATTGCTACTTCTAAATCATATTTTGCATTTATAATAATCGTATCTCCCTGTTGTTCTATTTTAACGAATTTTAAATACTTACTATACTCTTTATAATTAGTTATGTTATTTCGCTCACTTAAGTATTGTCTTACTAATTGTTTTGATTCTCCCATATTAACAAATCGCCCATTTTGCAAAAAAATGGCGCTGTTACATAAACTTTGAATAGCACTCATATTATGGCTAACAAAAAGAACAGTTCTTCCCTGGTTTGTGCTGACATCTTTCATTTTGCCAAGACATTTTTTTTGAAAATCTGCATCTCCCACTGCTAAAACCTCATCAACAACTAGGATATCGGGTTCTAAATATGCAGCCACCGAGAAGCCTAGCCTAACAATCATGCCGCTGCTGTATCTTTTAACAGGTGTGTCAATATAAGCTGAAACACCAGCAAAATCTACAATTTCATCAAGCTTATTTTGAATTTCTCTTTTTCGCATTCCTAAAATTGCCCCATTCATAAAAATATTTTCTCTTCCAGTAAGTTCTGGATGAAAACCTGTACCAACTTCTAATAGACTGGCAATTTTCCCTTTAATATAAATAGAGCCTGATGTTGGCGACGTTATCTTACTTAATATTTTTAACAGCGTGCTTTTCCCAGCTCCGTTTCTTCCAATAATACCGATTGCTTCACCTTGTTTAACCTCAAAGTTTATGTCTTTTAAAGCCCAAGCAAACTGAATTTTTTCTTTTGTGGTTCTATCGTTTACTTGCCCGATTTTTAAATAAGGGTTTTCTTTCCCTCGAATAGAATACCATAGTTTGTTAAAGTCATGCTTTAAAGTACCTGAGCCTACCTTCCCTAGTGTGTATAATTTAGAGAGATTCTCTATTTTTATAGCAATTTCAGACATCTTGACTTTATTTTTTTATTAGTGTTTTATATAAAAGAGAAGGGATGTTTTTCTTTCCTGTAAGTTTTAATAATAAGAGTTTAACTTTTTCAAGTGGTAAAATAGACTGGAGGTATAAACTATTTTTCTTGTACCGCAAAAAGGATATAGTCCGTATTGGAAGACTGTTCTTTTTTGACCAATCATATAAACTTTTAAATAGGGCCTGTTTATTGCCGTAAAATATTCGGCTTCCTTTTGACACTTTTGTTATTCTATTATTTTCATGGACTCCTCTAACGGCAATCGCCTTATCAATTATGCCAGGGTATAGATTGAAATGAAATGACAGCCGTATGATAAACTCTGTGTCTTGATGTAACCTTAAAGATTCATTAAAGAAGTATG
Source organism: Chitinophagaceae bacterium (assembly GCA_947466405.1). Taxonomy (GTDB): domain Bacteria; phylum Bacteroidota; class Bacteroidia; order Chitinophagales; family Chitinophagaceae; genus Ferruginibacter. Next base: position 2,938 of record CANICR010000078.1, read on the forward strand.
ATAATTGTTTCAACTGCTTTGTTTTTATTGTTAAACAATCTAGATGAAAATTTCCTTCTGATTTCTCAAGACCCACTAACTTGTTAAACAATCTGTCTGGAGGAACTTCAGACCGAATGGTTGTTAAAAAATCATTGTTGTTGTTGCTACTTTGATGAAATGATTGGAAAAATATTTTCTCAACTTTATCTGACTGAAAAAATACACCCAACGCTCCATATACACCATCTGCTTCTGGGTAGTTTGTAAATATTTTCTTTTCGGCTTCAAATCTATTTGGATGATAGTAGTCGTCTGCATCCAGAAAAGCTATAAATTCTTGGGTTACGTTTTCAATACCCAAATTTCTAGTTGCTCCAGCACCTTTATTTAAACCATTTGTGTGTTGTAATAATTTAACTTTTTCATACTCTTTTGTTAATTGGTTACAAACTGTTAGTGATTCATCTGTAGATCCATCTTCTATCAATAGTATCTCTTTTACTTCATCAAATTGTAAAGCAGATTCTACTGATTTTCTGAGAAACTTTTCAGCATTAAAAACTGGAGTGATAACAGAAATATTTAACAATGCTGTTTTTTTTGATTGTCTTTTTTAAATATACTTTCTACAACCGATTGTAATGTTTGTAAACTCTTTTCTGTAGTATAATTGTTTCTAATGGTTTCTTTTGCTTGATAGCCCAAACGATTACACCGTATAGGATCTTCCAATAATTGTATTATGTTTTCTGCCATTGAATCCAAATCACCCTCTTCTATTAAAAGTCCATTTACATTATTTTTTATAACATCTTCCATTCCGGCATGTCTCGTCACAATAACAGCCATGCCAAATGAACAAGCTTCTAGGAGAGAAACGGGTGTTCCCTCCGAATCGCCATCAAAAGCCTCTACAGAGTGTTGAATAAATATTCCATGTTCTTTCATTAGGTTCTTTACTTGCTGATTAGATTGTTCTCCTAACAATAGAATTGAATTTTCTAGTTTTTTTGCCACAATTATTCTTTTACAAGTTTCGAATAAATAGCCTGTACCAACAAAAGTTAATGTTGCATTCGGATGCACTTTCAATACCTTTTCAAATGCAAGTATCGATAAATAAGGTGCTTTTTTGTCAACAAACCGACCTACTGCCAAACAATTCTTACCATTGTTAGGTTGCTGATTTTCATCAAGATCTACTCCATACACATTCAAAAATATTTTGTCTTTGGGGGCTCCCATTTCTAATAGTTTTTGTTGCATTTTTGTTGATACAACAATGATACTACTAACGTATTTAAACATTTTTTCATAGACCGGCTGATACTTTTCTATGATGTTTTTTCTGTGGGCATCATGCCCGTGAAAATGAACTATTAATGGTAGTTTAAGTAATTTACAAAAAAACACAGCATCCGCCCCAACCATTCCGTATTGTGCTAATACTACATCAATCTTATTTTTTTTGACATAATGAAAAAACTTAATAGCCCCTATTGTTTTTTTTATCAAAAAAAATATTCTTGTGAATAAGGATATTTTTGCTTCTGAATAAGGGGTTGTGTATTTATAAATATTTTGTGATGTTGCGTTAAAATATTGAATCTGAATTTGAATAAAAGTTTCAGAAACGGCAGGTTTGTTTTTATTTAAAAGAATGAGCAGCTTCATGAAGATTTTTTTAGTGAAAATGAAAGTACTTTTGTTTTTCGAATACTAATTTTAACAATGTCAAAAAATGATTTTTTTAATGCAATATTAGAATTTGAGAGCATTGCTTTCTCATAGGTTTTTATTAAATCTAAACATTTCTCTAAAAAACACAATCTTTCTTTTTCTTCTGTTAGAAAAGAAAGAATACAAAGATGATATTCTACCATTTTTTTTCGCATATCTACTGGAGACAAAGATGAGTATGTACCAGTACCCCTTCTATATACAGCCATATAATCATCAAGTCTTTTAATACTCCCACAGTGTGATAAAGCAATAAAGATTATGTAATCACCAACAGTCGAATAAAATATTTCCTTTGGTATAACAGGATCATTATTTCTAAAAACAACTGAACATGTATGAATAAAGTTGCCATTTTTTAAAAGATCTATTGTAGTAATATTAGATTTGTCAACAATCTTTTCATATCTTCTTTCTATTTCCAAATCATCATAAAGATTGTTTTTTTGAAGTGCTTTTACCTTATGAAAAACTAACGAATAATCAGGATTAGCCTCTAAAAAGTCTATCTGTTTTTGAAGTTTATAAGGATCTGTCCAATAATCATCTCCTTCGCAAAGCGCTATGTACTTTCCCCGACATCTTGGAAAGTTATATTTTGCCATAAAACCACGAACGCCTTTTGAGTACTGGTTTTCAGTTTGATAATATGGAAAAATAATATCTGGGTATTTTTTTTGATACTCTACTATTATTTCTTTTGTGCCGTCTGTTGAAGCGTCATCATGTATGACAACTTCAAAGTCAAAGTTGGTTTTTTGACTTAAAATTCCTTCTAAACATTTTTTTATAAAATATTTATGATTAAAAGTAATGCAGGAAATGGAAACAAAGTAATTCAAATTTTCAATTTTTTTTCAATGATTATTTACGATTAAATGAGTCAATCTTTCCAAAAATCGACAAAACCAACTTTAAACTTAAAATAATCATACCCAATGATTTTATTTATATCGTTTATTTGACTATAAAATAGTTTAGGGTCTTCTTTAAACATTACCCATAATTTAGCATTTTCATTATACACCGAACAAGTATATCCCCATTGTTGCATTAATAAGTCCATACTTTTATTAGTGTGAAAACATGAATGCACTGGTAGTAAATACATCCAATTAGGATCTTTTGGGATAGATTCTCTTACTAAGGTATGAATTGCCAAAATGCCTGTATTGTTTACAAATGAGTTTATTTCATCTAAGGTCTCCCGCTTTGTAACATGCTCAAAAACAGCATTGTTTACTACAAAATCATAAGAATTGCTTTTAAGTTCTGCTTCGGCTAATGGAAATACTGATGGTTTTACAAACTTGTCATAACAATTAACCTTTATAGAAAATAAATCATACAGTTTCTTTGAAAACCCTCCTTCTCCACTTCCCCAATCTAAAAAGTTGGACCCTTTAATAATATTAAATTTTATTAAAAGAAAGATCATTATGCTCTGATTAAAGTATCTCTCGTCTCTATTCCATGGGTTCTTTTCCTTTAAATTGTTTTCGGTATGCCAATCAATATTCAATTGATTCCATTTTTTTTCTGAAAGTTGAATATGATTGCTTGAAATTGTAAAACCACATGTATTACAGCTGTAATAATCTACGTTTCCAAGATCGTATTCATTAAATTGTTTTGAGAAACTGTAACTGAGATTGTCTTTACAAATAAAGCAGTTCATTCATTAAATTGTTTTAATAAAATAAATGGAGTAAAAGTTATTGGGTGAAATCAATCAGTTTTTCTCTATATAGATTTTGGAAATCAGTAACATAAATTGGGCATCCATCAATATCTCTAAATAACTTATTATTTTGATTAAATATAATTTCAGTGTTGGGTATTAATTCAAACCTTCCTAACGTAGCCGAAATTTGATATTCAGCCATATTACACCCCCCCTGTGCAAAAGAGCTGGTTGCAGCTGTATGACGCAAATTTATTTCTGTTATCAAAGGATTGTTTTCATTATCTCCTTTTAAATCTACCGTATAAATACCATTCGCCTTTGTACTCGTTTTTAATTCAATAGCCCTTATAGAAGCCAAAGAATTATCAAGGACCCGCTTATCATTAATCAACTTCCCCACACATATGTTTCCCGTAATGCCTGAAGGTGAAAGATGTGGCATAAAATACTCTACTCTTTCATAAATCGCATGCTGTAGTAGTTTCCCTTGATAAAACAATAAATTACAGGCATAATTGCCGCCCGGCAATACATCTGAAACCAAATAACTCGTGATGGATGGGTTCATATCAAACCAAGCTTTGGCATCATAAATCGTATTAACCAAATAGGCACCTTTTCCAGAAGATGTTCCCTCTTCATAACACCTTACCCATACTGGTCTTGAGTTAAATTTTTCATTGAATATTTTTTCAAAAGAAATTTCTTTTCTGTCAAACAAAATGTGTTCAGGTACAAGCTTATCGTCTTCTAAAATGCTATATAGTCTAGCTTTGTTTCCAGCAATAATGGAGAAATCATATGGAGAAATCAAAGAATCGAAAATCTTTTCCTTTGTTCCCCAATAAATTGCCTCTTTTTCTGTCATAATGAGAACAACGTCTGGTTTTTCTAGTCTAATTAATTCTTGCGTTTTTAAAAAATAGTTTTCTTCATCTACATGAGGCATTTTGTAACATCTGTCAAACAACCCTTCAAATATCCCGTATTTGTTTTGATAAATATCCGCAGATATTAGAATTGCATTTTTGTAAATAGGACTTAGTTTTATGGATCTCGCTATCGCCCTTCCAGTAACACCTCCACCTCCAGTTATGAGTATTTTAACGTCCTTCATATTTAGTATAATTGAATCTTAGTAATCAATCTATATTATTAATTAGATTTGAAACGACTGCTACTGTTTCTTTAGTTATTTTGTCATACAATGGCAAACATAAAATCCTTTTCGAAATACTTTCCGAAATTATCATTTCTTGTTTTCTTAAATAGTTGATGGTATTCAATGAAGGATAAAAATACCTCCTAGGAAAAATATTATTCTCATTCATTTTTTTCTGAACGTGTAATAGTTTTTCTTCACTTTCAAATATTACTGGATAATAACTGTAATTCCATTCGGTACCTTCTCTTATTTTTAAGGTTTGTAGAGCGCTCCTGTCAATATGCTCATTATAATAATCAACAACCATTTTCCTTCCAGCCAAAATCTGATGCATATATGGTAAAAC
>CANICR010000079.1 GCA_947466405.1 Chitinophagaceae bacterium
GACGTTGAATAGAGCAATCTCTTTCGCTAAGGTGGCAAACATTTCCGTATTGATCTCCTGCAATTTGAATTTCAATATGTCTTGGCTCTTCCACGAATTTCTCCATGTATATGCCATCATTTTTGAAAGAGGCTGCTGCTTCTGCTTTAGCATCTTCAAAAGCTTTTTCAATGTCATTTTCTTTCCAAACAACACGCATACCTTTTCCACCACCGCCAGCAGTTGCTTTTAATATAATTGGATAACCTACTTCCTTTGCTGATTTTTTGGCGTGAGCAACATTTTCTAATAATCCTTCAACACCAGGAACCACAGGTACTCCAGCTTTAATCATTGTTTCTTTCGCCGTAACTTTATCTCCCATAGAATTAATCATATCGGGAGTAGGGCCAATGAATTTAATACCATGATCTGCGCAAATCTTTGAAAACTTACTATTTTCTGCAAGAAATCCATATCCAGGATGAATGGCATCAGCATTGGTAATTTCTGCAGCTGCAATAATATGCGGTATATTTAAATAACTATCTGCACTCGATGGTTTTCCAATACAAACAGCTTCATCCGCAAACTTTACATGAAGACTATCTTTATCTGCAGTTGAAAAAACGGCCACCGTTTTAATGCCCATTTCTCTGCAAGTCCTAATAATACGAAGGGCGATTTCTCCTCTGTTGGCGATTAGTATTTTTTTAAACATGATATTTTATTTATCAATAGAAAAAGAGTTTGTAAAAGAATCCAATAGAAATGGTATCTATATTTTTCATTGGAAGTACTTGAACACAATATTCAAAAAGTAAACTAACTAGGGTCTACTAAAAACAAAGGTTGATCATATTCAACCGGACTTGCGTCTTCAACCAATACTTTTACAATTCTTCCTTTAATTTCACTTTCGATTTCATTAAAAAGCTTCATGGCTTCAATAATACAAACCACTTTACCTGGAGTTACAACATCATCAATATTGGCAAAAATCGGCTTGCCAGGTCCTGCCTGACGGTAGAAAGTACCAATCATCGGACTTTTTATTGTGATTAAATTATCTGATTTTGGCGCTACAGCAGGTTGGCTTGTTGCTACTGGATTTTGTGTTGCAGGAGCAGCAGCAACTGGTGCTGAAGCTGGATATGATTGCGAAGCAATGATGTTTTGGACAGGATCATTCTTTTGCTTAATTGTTATTTTTCTTCCATCTTCTTCAATGGTAATTTCTCCAATTGAAGTTTTGTTAATGAGCTTTACAAGTTCTTGAATTTGTTTAATGTCCATGGGATTAATTTGAATGATTAATGTTGAACCGAAAATTGAGACGCTAAGGTAGGGGTTCTATTGTAATATTTTAGGTGTAAAATGGGTATTTTTAATAAAAAATAGCAAAAAACAATCAAAAAAGGCCTAAAAAAGCCAAAAAAGCTTATTTTTTAATAAAAAAAGGCCGAATAGAATTCGGCCTTTTTAGGAAGATGATATTATGATTATTTTACTCTTTCAACATATTCACCTGTTTTTGTATTCACCCTGATCATTTCGCCTTCATTTACAAAAAGAGGGACATTCACAGTAGCGCCTGTTTCCACAGTAGCTGGCTTTAACGTTCTTGTTGCTGTATCTCCCTTCATCCCAGGTTCGCTATAAGTAACTAATAATACAATTTTATCTGGAAGTTCAACACCCATTGGTAAATCGGTTTCTCCATTAATAAGTACAGAAACCTCTTGTCCATCTTTTAGAAAAGCGGGTGCATCTATCATAGTTTCTGGCACTGTAATTTGTTCAAAAGTTTCCGTATCCATAAAACTGTATCCAGTGTCATCTTTATACAAATATTGGTATGGTTTTTTCTCTACTCTTACAGGGAAAATCGTTTCACCACTATTCCAGGTTACTTCAATAGTACGAGCATTGTCAACCCCTTTCATTTTAGCCCAAACTTTTGCTGCGGCTCTTGCGGTTTTATTTTGTCCAAACTCAATAACAGTATATAAACTGTTGTCAATTTTAAGTATCAAACCTGAACGCATATCTGCTGTTGTTGCCATAAAATTTAAATTAAATTATAATGTATTTTAGGCAAAAGTAATGATACTATTTATAAAGTGGAAAAATATTAAAAAGCTTCTTTTCATTATTTTAACAATCAAGTTATACGTATTAATGTAGTTTTGTAAAAAAAAATATGAAAAAAGTAACACTCTCTAGTTTGTTGGTATTCTTTTTTTTAATTGGATTTACTCAAAAGAAGGATGTTAATGTTCCTTTTGGCCCCAACACACCTATACCAGTTTTCTCAATGATGAATGTTGTTGACAGTGTCCCTTTTACTAATAGCAACATTAATAAAAAGAAGAAAACCATCTTCATATATTTTGGGGCAGATTGCGGACATTGTTCTTTTTTTACTAAAAAGATGTTGGATAGTATTGATCTCATAAAAAATACCCAGATTATCATGGTTTCTTCCTCAGAATTTTCACATGTAAGGAAGTTTTACGATGAAAATTTCCTCGCAAAATATCCAATGATCTCAGTTGGATTTGACCCTACTTATTACTTCATTACTTATTATTCGGTTAATCAATTCCCTACTGCATATGTGTATAATAAAAACGGGAAATTTGTTAAAAGCTTCGCAAGTGAAATTTGTATCAAAGAATTAGCTGACACTAATTAAGCTGTGTTTTTATAAAAATTTTAATTTTCATTTTTCATCATAACTGATTACAATTAACTTCGCATTTTAAATAGTATTTATCATTAAAAACATAGGTATGAAAGTAACCGTAGTAGGCGCTGGTGCAGTAGGTGCAACATGTGCTGATAATATTGCTCGTAAACAATTGTGTGATGAATTAGTCATTGTAGACATTAAAGAAGGTTTTGCGGAGGGCAAAGCCATGGATATTATGCAAACAGCGCAATTAGAAGGATTTGATACCAAGGTAATTGGCAGTACAAATGATTACTCAAAAACAGCCGGAAGTACAGTGGCAGTTATTACTTCAGGGATACCTCGTAAGCCAGGAATGACTCGTGAAGAATTGATTGGCATTAATGCTGGTATTGTAAAAACAGTTACAGAAAATTTAATCAAGCATTCGCCTAATGTAGTGATTATTATTATTAGCAATCCAATGGATACGATGACATATCTCGCATTAAAATCAAGCGGATTGCCTAAGAATAGAATTATTGGAATGGGCGGAATGTTAGACAGTGCTCGTTTTCGTTATTTTTTAAGTCAGGCTATGCATTGCTCTGCCAATGATTTGCAAGCAACTGTTGTTGGTGGACATGGTGATACAACAATGATACCATTAACCAGATTGGCAACTTATTGTGGAACGCCGGTATCTAATTATTTGGATGAAGTGGTGTTGAAGAAGGTAGCTGCGGATACTATGATAGGCGGTGCTACATTAACCGGTTTATTAGGTACTTCTGCGTGGTATGCTCCTGGAGCAGCAGGCGCAGCTGTTGTGGAGGCAATTATCAGAGACGAAAAGAAAATGATGGCTTGCTGTGTTTCATTAGAAGGGGAATATGGAATGAATGATATTTGTTTAGGCGTTCCCGTTATAATTGGAAAAAATGGCTGGGAAAAAATTGTTGATTATAAATTAAATGAAGAGGAAATGATAGCTATGAATAAAAGCGCAGAGGCGGTTAGAAACATGAATAGTGTACTAGCTACTTTGAGTCTATAAATGGATCCGACATTTTTAAAAGAAAAAGCCGAACAAATTTTGTTCGGCTTTTTTTAGTTCGTTTATTAGGCAACTCCGCTTGTTTGCATTTCTTTATTTACTTTTTGAACCAATCCTTGCAATACTTTTCCAGGGCCACATTCTACGAATGTTGTCGCCTGGTCATTGATCATCGACTGAATACATTGTGTCCACATTACTGCTCCAGTTAATTGATCAATTAGGTTATTTTTTATTTCACTAGGATCTACTACGGCGGTAGCAGTAACATTTTGATAGACTGGGCAAGTTGGTTTATTAAAAGAGGTACTATGAATTGCTTTTGCTAATTCTTCTTTTGCAGAAATCATTAATGGGGAATGGAAAGCACCCCCTACTGGTAAAATTAATGCTCTTTTTGCACCGGCTGCTTTTAGTTGTTCACAAGCGATTTCTATTCCTTTAACAGAACCACTGATAACTAATTGTCCGGGGCAATTATAATTTGCAGGTACAACAACTTCTCCAGTTTCGCTGGAAATTTTCTTACATATTTCTTCCACAATAAGATCATCAAGTGACAGCACAGCTGCCATTGTAGATGGTTGTAATTCACAGGCTTGTTGCATAGCTTTTGCTCTTATGGATACTAATTTAAGCGCATCTTCAAATTGTAAACACTGGTTTGCGACCAATGCAGAGAATTCGCCAAGTGAGTGACCCGCAACCATATCAGGCATTGCATTATCTATTGTTTTGAAAGCCGCCACTGAATGAATAAAAACAGCAGGCTGAGTGATATTTGTTTTTTTAAGATCCTCGTCAGATCCATTAAACATTACATCTGAAATTCGAAAACCAAGGATGTCATTCGCTTGTTCAAATATTTTTTTTGCGACTTCGTTTGTGTCATAAAGATTTTTTCCCATTCCGGAAAATTGCGAACCTTGTCCGGGGAATACATAAGCTTGTTTCATTGGATGATAGTATTGTTATAAATGCAAAGAAAATAAAAAATCCCTCAAAAAGATGGATTCGAAGATATAAAATTTATTAGTGTAGTTTATTGGTGATAAGTTTTAAAAACTCACTTCTTGTTTCATTTTTTTCAAATGCACCAGAAAATGCAGAAGTGGTAGTAACGGAATTTTGTTTAGACACGCCACGCATCATCATACACAAATGAGAGGCCTCAATAACTACAGCAACTCCTAAGGGATTTAAAGTTTCTTTTATAGCATTCAATATCTGTTGTGTCATTCTTTCTTGAACTTGAAGTCTTCGGCTAAATACATCTACGACTCTGGCAATTTTACTTAAGCCAGTGATGTATTCGTTTGGAATATAGGCTACATGTGCTTTTCCGTAAAAGGGTAACATGTGATGCTCGCACATGCTGTACAGCTCAATGTCTTTTACAATGACCATTTCGCTTACATTTTCATGAAATTTTGCTGATTCTAGAATTGCATTGGCATCAATAGAGTAGCCTTGTGTAAGGTATTGCATTGCTTTTGCTATGCGTTCTGGGGTTTTTATTAATCCTTCTCTATCTGGATCTTCACCAATTTCGGTTATGATATTTTTATAGGCATTTGCTAATGCTTCAGTAGTATTGTCGTCGTATTTTTCAATTCTTTCGTATGACATATTTTATTTATTAAGGATTAACTAACGGGGTAATCAACAAAATTCTTTTCGGTTTCGTATAAACGAACTTGTAGATCAAGATCGCTATTAATATATTTTCTCAGAATATCGTAAATTACAATTGCAATATTTTCTACAGTTGGATTCATTGTTTTAAATTCAATACAATCTTCATTAAAATTGCGGTGATCAAACTTTTCGATGACATGCAATTGAATAATTTCACTAAGTTTTTTTGTGTCCATTACATAGCCTGTTTCTTTATTCGGCAAGCCCACCACTTTTACAATTAGTTCGTAATTGTGTCCATGATAATGTGGGTTATTACATTTGCCAAACACGGTTTTATTGGTAGCCTCGTCCCATAAAGGGTTATGAAGGCGATGGGCCGCATTGAAATGCTCTTTTCTGTATACTGCAACTTTATTAGCCATTGTTGAATTGTAACAATAATTTGATGTTAATGTTTAGAAAATTATAATAAAAAAATGAATTATTGTATGTCGGCAGTTATTATTTTCCAAAATACTCCACATAAATGCGAGGCGTTTCGTACAGTTTTAAAGCATACAGGGTAGTTTCTGCAGGAAGTTGAGGCGCCAATTGATTCCAAATACCAATTATCAGATTTTCAATGGAGCATAATTTTCCTTGCATAAAATCTACATCCAGGTTGAGGTTTTTGTGATCTAGTTTGTCAATTACATATTTATTTATAATGACACTTAATTTTTTTACATCAAAAACAAAGCCTGTGTCAGGATTAGGATTTCCTACAATTGTTACATGGAGTTCAAAATTATGCCCATGCCAGTTTTCATTGGCACATCTGCCAAATACCGCTTCATTTTCTTCTTTTGACCAAGAAGGGTTAAAAAGCTTATGGGCCGCATTGAAATGTTCTATTCTTGTGATATGAACCATGGAAAAATCGAAATTTTCGCAAAGGTAGATAGTATTCTGTAAAATGTAAAGCGTATTTACGAAATTTGTAAAATGGCTATATTGATTATTGCAGCTACCGAAATGGAAATTGCACCATTTCTTAAAAAAAATCCTACTGCGGAATATTTAATTACTGGAGTAGGCGCTCCAATAGCAACCTATCATCTATTAAAGAAAGTACAACAACAGCCATATGATTTTGTTATTCAGCTGGGAATTGCTGGGTCCTTTCATACTAACATCGCTTTGGGAGAATCTGTGATAGTAGTAAAAGATTGTTTTGCTGATCTTGGGGTTGTTGAAAAAAAAACTTTTAATAATGTTTTTGATATGGGTTTGGTAAATAGCAATGAATTTTCATTTGAAAGTGGATGGCTTGAGAATAAAAGTATTAGCACTTTAAATAGTTCCTTTAAGAAAGTTAAGGCAATAACGGTTAATACAATTACTGATGATGCAGATTGTAATGATAGATTTCAAAAAAAGTATCATGCAGATATTGAAACGATGGAAGGTGCCGCATTACACTATGTTTGCCTGCAAGAAAAAATTCCTTTTTTGCAAATCAGGGGAATTAGTAACTATGTAGGAGAGCGAGATAAGACGAATTGGAAAATAACGGAAGCCATTGCTTCTTCAACGGCAGCTTTATTAGATATGTATGAATTAATATCAGCTAAATAATATTAGATGAAACTAACTATTGGATTTTCTCCTTGCCCAAATGATACTTTTATTTTTGATGCATTGATTAATAATAAAATTGACACAGAAGGTATTGAATTTGTAGCGTTACTGGAAGATGTTGAAACGTTGAATCAGCAGGCGATAGAATCTACTTATGATGTTTCGAAAATAAGTTATGGTGTGTATAATTCAATTGCAGAAAATTATATCATATTAAACAGTGGAAGTGCCTTAGGTACTGGGGTGGGGCCGTTATTAATTGCTAAAGAATTGGACAGCTCCCTTAAAGTAGAAAATCAAATCATTGCACTGCCGGGAAAAAACACCACAGCAAATTTTCTTTTTTCTATTGAATACCCAATGGCTCACAACAAAAAATACCTACGTTATGATGAAATAGAAAAGTTTGTATTGGATGGTCATGGATTGGGCGTTATTATACATGAAAACAGGTTTACGTATCAAGAAAAGGGACTTAAAAAAATAATTGATCTTGGAGAAGTCTGGGAAGAGAAAAACGCTGTGCCAATTCCTTTAGGCGGCATTGTTATGCATCGAAAATTTGAAAAGGAATTGCATAAAAAAGTGGAGCAGTTGATACAGAAAAGCATAGCATATTCCTATTCAACGTATCCGATTTTAGCTGAATTTGTAAAGGAGAATTCACAGGAAATGAGTGAGGATGTGATGAGAAAGCATATTGATTTGTATGTAAATGAATATTCGCTTTCTTTAGGAGAACAGGGGAAATTTGCAGTAAATAAAATGCTTAATTTTTTAAGTGCAGATAATCAGCATAAAACTAAACCCTCTTTTTTTACAGAATAGTTATTATGGCTTTAGTGCTTTTGCATAAGTA
>CANICR010000080.1 GCA_947466405.1 Chitinophagaceae bacterium
ATATCAAGATTGTGTTCTATTACCAAAACGGTATTACCTCGATCTACTAACTTATTAAGCACCTGTAATAATTGATGAATGTCCTGAAAATGTAACCCTGTACTTGGCTCGTCTAAAATATAAAATGTTTTACCCGTATCTTTTTTGGCTAATTCTGTAGCTAATTTAACACGCTGAGCCTCCCCTCCACTTAATGTTACAGCGCTCTGACCCAATGTGATATACCCTAATCCTACCTCTTGCAATACTTTTATTTTTCGAAAAATAAAAGGAACCGCTTTGAAAAATTCTACCGCTTCTTCAACAGTCATATTCAATACATCGGAAACCGATTTTCCTTTATACCTTATTTCCAATGTTTCCCGGTTATATCTTTTTCCATTACACTTTTCACAATGTACCATCACATCAGGCAAGAAATTCATTTCAATAACGCGCATCCCGCCACCTTCGCAAACTTCACACCTTCCACTCTTTACATTAAAAGAAAATCTCCCTGCAGTATATCCTCTTATTTTTGCTTCCGGCACCAATGAAAACAAGGTTCTGATGTCAGTAAAAAAACCACAATAAGTTGCTGGATTACTTCTAGGTGTTCGTCCAATAGGACTCTGATCAATTTCTATTACTTTATCAATATGCTCTAAGCCCTTTATAGATTTGTAGGGCAAGGGGTTTGTTTTTGAATGATAACAATACTGATTTAAAATGGGGTACAATGTTTCATTAATCAATGTTGATTTTCCACTTCCACTTACACCCGTTACCAATATTAATTTCCCCAAAGGAAAGTTAACTGAAACGTCTTTTAAGTTATGTCCTTTTGCGCCTTTTAATTCAAGTTGAAGACCATTGCCTTTCCTTCGCTCCTTTGGTATTGGAATGCTTTTCTTTCCACTTAAATATTGAGCAGTATCAGAATTAGATTTAATAACTTCCGACGGAGTGCCTTGTGATACTATTCTACCACCATGTATACCCGCTTTAGGACCAATGTCTACTAAATAGTCTGCAGCCAACATAATATCTTTATCATGCTCCACCACTAAAACACTATTTCCAATATCTCTTAAATTACGTAAAGCCAAAATCAATCGCTGATTGTCTCTTTGATGCAAGCCTATACTAGGTTCATCAAGTACATAAGTAATCCCCTGTAGCTGAGATCCAATTTGAGTAGCCAACCTAATTCGTTGATATTCTCCTCCACTTAAACTTTTTGAAGGCCTGTATAATGTTAAATAATTCAATCCTACATTTAATAAAAATTGTAGTCTTTCCCTAATTTCTTTTAAGATATCTTTTGCAATACTATTTTGTTTCTTGCTTAATCTTTTTTCAACGCCTGCAAACCATTGTTCAAGTTTACCTAAATTCATTTCACTTAATTCTGCAATATTTTTTTCATCTACCTTAAACCACAAACTTTCTTTTTTTAACCGCGTTCCTTTACAGGATTCGCAAGTCTTTAATGTCATAAATTTTTCAGCCCATTCTCTAATTGCTTCAGTGGTGGTAGTGGAAACAAACCAGCGTTTAATCATTGTTATAGCGCCTTCATATTCTTCAGCATAAACAGGCGAAGCTTCTTCTGTGTCATTTAAATCAACATCGTACATATTGCTAGCATCCACATCTGTTGTGCCATACAATAGCAAATTAAGTGACGATACAGAAAGTTCTTTCAATGGTTTAGCCAGATTTATTTTGTGCTTTTTCGCTAGTTGTTGTACTTGTTTAAAAGCCTGAGCTTCTCTTTCTTCTCCTAAAGGAACAATTCCACCATCATTTACAGATTTTGAATTATCTGGAATTATCGTTTCCATATCAATCTGATAAACAGTACCTAATCCTTTGCAAGTAGGGCATGCGCCATAAGGGGAGTTAAATGAAAATGCATTTGGCGATGGCTCCTCGTAACTTATACCCGAATCAACGCACATTAGTTGCTTACTATATTGTTCAACTTTATTACTGTCATTAATCAATAAAAACAATAAATCTTTTCCCAACTGAAGGGTTTTCTGTACACTTTGACTTAACCTCACTTTCATGTCTTCAGCAACTGGCATCCTGTCAACAACTACTTCAATATCATGAATTTTGTATCGATCTAATTGCATCCTAGGGACCAGATCAAGAATTTCACCATCTACCCGAACTTTTAAGAATCCTTTTTTTCGGACATCTTCAAAAAGCTCACGGTAATGACCTTTTCTTCCACGAATCAATGGAGCTAATAAACTAACTTTCTTTCCTTTATATTTTTCAAAAATAGAATGCACGATTTCTTCTTCACTGAATTTCGCCATTTTCTTTCCGGTGTTATAACTATAGGCATCTCCTACTCTTGCATATAGAAGTCGAAGGAAATCATAAATTTCAGTGATTGTACCAACCGTACTTCTAGGATTTTTATTTGTTGTTTTTTGTTCGATAGAAATTACTGGCGATAGTCCAGTAATTTTATCTACATCAGGTCTTTCCATATCGCCAACAAACTGACGTGCATAGGCGGAAAAACTTTCCATATAACGACGCTGACCTTCATTATAAATTGTATCGAAAGCGAGAGAGGATTTACCACTGCCACTTACCCCTGTAAAAACAACGAGCTTGTTTTTAGGAATCTGAATATCAATGTTTTTAAGATTGTGTTCGCGAGCACCAATTACTTCAATATATTCAGCAACAGTTGAATCGGGTACAATATTTATTTTTTTACTTGGCAATTCCTTGAAATTAAAACGAAGTTAAGAAAAATAAAATGGGGTATTAACTGTATTTCTACAATTAAAAATTTATCAATATAACAACAAGCCTGATTTGTATAATTGATTGACTGGCTTGTTATCCCAAAAAAGCTCAAAGTCTTCTAATCCGGCAGCCTCATAACTATTTTTAACCTCCTGCATGTTTAATTTATTTTCATTTAAATCAGCCAAATTAGTCAACAACTGTTGCAACCATATTCCCTTATCCTTTTCTACCTTAAAATTTATGGCTGATTTTTTTGTTGTAAAAGTTAAAGAGGCTAGCTCCCAAGTGGTTCCTTTTTTTGATTTTGAAACAATTTCAATAGAAGGAATGCTTCCAATAAAAATAAGTTTAGAGGTAGGCTTGTACGTTATCATTTCATCACTAGATAAAATGTTAGTAATGTAATTATTATCGATATCGGGTTTGGGAATTTTTATAGAAAACCATTTATGCAATGGCTCATCAATCCCAATATCTTGCATATAGTTAAACAAAGACTTTTTTAAGCCTTCTGTAAAATCATTATGATCAATGCCGGTAGAATCAATGTGTGCAATGTCATTATCTGCAAAAGTGATAGGAATATCTTGGGCTTTTTTTACCCCATATTCTGCAGGATTTATTCCAATTGGGCTATGAGCTGTCATGGTAAACAAATGCCAAAATGCAGATTTTAATATTCCGGCTTTAAACATTTGGCGTACAATTTCTAAGCTGTTTATTGTCTCCTGAGCTGTTTGCGTGGCATACCCATACATTAAATAAGCGTGAACCATTATTCCTGCTTCTGTAAAATTTCTATTTACAATAGCAACTTGCTCTACGGTAACACCTTTGTTGATAAGCTTAAGCAATCTGTCGCTGGCTACTTCCAATCCGCCGGAAACGCCTATACAACCACTTTCTCTAAGCAAATAACAAAGATCTTTTGTGAAAGCTTTTTCGAATCTAATGTTTGTCCACCAACTCACTACTATTTTTCTGCGTATAATTTCAATAGCTAAAGATCTCATTAAAGACGGAGGTGCTGCTTCATCAACAAAATGAAAACCTCTTTCCCCTGTTTGGGCAATCATTTCTTCCATTCTATCGCACAATATAGAAGCTGTTAGAGGCTCATAGTTTTTTATATAATCCAAACTTATATCGCAAAAAGTACACTTTCCCCAGTAGCAGCCATGCGCCATCGTTAGTTTATTCCATCTTCCATTACTCCATAAGCTATGCATGGGATTAACTATTTCAATTGCCTGAATATATTTATCCAACAATAAATCACTATAATCTGGAGTTCCTACCTGACCTTGTTTGTAATCTTTACAAGATGCGTTATTACTAAACACAACCTGGGTATTTTCAATTAAAAAAGTCCTTTTGAGTCCTTCTTCTTTTATTTCTCCATTTATATAACTGATTAAATTTTCTAGAGGCACTTCACCATCATCAAGTGAAATGAAATCAAAATAATTAAACACTCTTTCATCTTTTAAACTTCTCAATTCAGTATTCGGAAATCCTCCACCCATAGCAGTTTTAATATGAGGGAATTCTTTCTTAATATATTGTGCGCAACGAAATGCCGCATATAGATTTCCGGGAAATGGAACAGAAATACCTACTAGAATAGGATTCAGTTCTTTAATTTTTTTATGTAAAATAGCCAACAATATCTCATCGATAAATGTATAAGGCTGTTGTAATGAATTATGTATTTCATCAAAGCTATTAGCGCTTCTACCTAATTTTTCGGCGTATCTGCTAAATCCAAAATTGTCGTCGATGCATTCTTTTATAAGATCACTGATATCTTCTAAATACATGGTTGCTACATGCTTGGCTTTGTCATGTACGCCCATCGTTCCAAATGCCCAAGCTAGGTCATCCAATTGTGCAAAGCGGCTTGCTTCAGGCAAAAAATTTCTTTTTGAAATATGGTATGCCATTGTGGCTAGCTTGCCTTGTAAAAAAGAAATAGTTACATCAATGGTATTAATATAATCCTCTTTTAAAGAAATAATCCTTTTTGCATTGTCAGACAAATCCCTTCCACCTTCTTCATTAAGGTCTGCGCACAATGAAAATATTTTTTTTAGGCCACTTTTACAGAAAATTTCTAGAATAACTTCGATACCTAAATCACTTTGATAAGAAGAAATATTTTTAGTGTTTAAAAATCCTTTTAAATAAGCCGTTGCCGGATAAGGAGTATTGAGCTGAGTAAATGGAGGAGTTAGTAAATAAACTTTTGCTGACAATGTCGTTTTATTTTATGCGAAATTATGGCTTAGTTAATTAAATCCTTTCAACTCATTCATATTTCGCTGTAGCCAATTTTCTGCGGGATAGTTTGCATTTTTATCAATGGTATGAATTGCGTATGCCTGTCTTGATTTACCACTTGTATTAGGAAGGCTATAATGAGGCAGTAACCCATGTAAAATTATACAGGTTCCTTTTTTCACTTCTAACGGAATCATACCTTCCATAGAATAAGCGGCATCATCCAGCATATGCATTTCTGTTCCGCCGTTAGGTTTTTTTCGAAACCAAGAACGAAGGGTGGTTTGATGACCTCCGGGCTTTGCCCATAAACAACCATTTTGTATGGTAGCATCTTCTAAAGCAAACCAAAATCCAATACAGGAATGAGGTTCAGTATATAGGAAAGAAGCATCTTGATGAACATCAACGACACCCCCAATTTTAGCATGTTTTAAAATATGCATGCTTTGAATAATTACATGATCATGCAATCCTAATTCTTCTGCTATTGACTTCATTTGAGGAGAACGAGAAAATTGGCTGTAAATAGGATCTAGGTCGTGCAGGCCATGCCCAATTTTATTTAGAGAATGAAATAGATCTGTTTTAAGTTTTCCTTGCTGATCAAAGGCTTCTTTTTCAAAAAAGAAAGATATTTTATCGCCAGAATTTAAAAAATAATCATCAGTGGTTTTGGCTTGTTCAGTTGTTTGAAAAACAGAAGGATGTCCTTCGAAATTAAAATTATTAGCAAGCAGTTCTCCTTGTTGAATCAGGGAATCGCATACTTCAGCAGTATTAAAATTTTCAAGAACTAAATATCCTTGCGATTGAAAAAGCTCTCTATTATTCATTTTTTAAAATTAAATCTATAATACGACCTATTGTTAACTAGACTTTTTAAAATTACCGTTTTTTCTCAATCAATTCCGATCTGAAATGCAATCCCCATTGCAATAGCTCCTGCAATAGACTTTGCAAGGATAAACCTAAAGGTGTTAATGAATATTCAACACTAACCGGCATACTATCATGCAATTTCCGTGATACGATTTTATTTTCCTCTAATGATTTTAATTCTTGCGACAACATTTTAGGTGAAATGTCTGCAATGTCTTTTTGAATATCGCCAAATCTTTTTTTTCCATAAGTAAGTGATATAACAATAGGAATTCTCCATTTGCCTTGAATGACAGACAATGCATCTCTAGATGCCAGGAGTTTTGTTTGACAGAGCTTATCGTTTTTTAATCTAGGCATCTCATTTTTTAATAGCTACTTACCAAAAGGTAACAAATTACTTTTATATAGTAAATATACAGTACTTTTGAATTTTAAACCTATAAATTATATTTTATTATGAAAAGTAATTCAATGAAATTAATATTGGCTGTTGCCATATGCTTCTTTGCTATTCAATCAAAGGCTCAAGAGAAGAAATTATGGAAAGTTGATAACATACATTCTTCTGTTAGATTCTCAGTTCCCCATTTAGTCATTTCTGAAGTTGAAGGCAGCTTTAAAGTATATGATGGAAGTATAGCTACAACAAAAGATGATTTCTCTGATGCAGTCATTGATTTTTCTATTGACGTAAATAGTATTAATACTGATAATTCTATGCGTGATGGTCACTTAAAATCAGACGACTTCTTTAATGCAGAAAAATATCCAAAAATGATATTCAAAGGAACTTCCTTTAAAAAGAAATTGGCTAATAAATATGTGCTTATAGGAGATTTAACTATTAGAGATGTGACTAAAAAAATCGTATTTGATGTAACCTATGGTGGTACGGGTAAAGATGCTTATGGTAATACAAAAGCAGGATTTAAAGTAGCAGGAAAAATTAACAGGTTAGAGTATGGTTTAAAATGGAATGTATTAACCGAAGCTGGCGGTGCTACAGTTGGATCTGAAGTATCATTAGCAAGTAATTTAGAATTTGCCCTTTCTAAATAAAGATATTGATAGAAAGTCCGGTTTAAGCCGGACTTTCTATTTTTCAATTCAGGTAATTACGGTTTCATAAATCTTTTTCTTTTTTCGTCCGACATTTTTTCAATGGTATACCTCAACATTGTTCTTGGCATTTTCTGTTTGTAGTTGTCTAAAAAATGCTCAACTAGCTTTGGGTCTCTCTGCCAAGCTTCCCTCAACATCCATCCGGTTGCTTTGTGAATTAAATCGTGCTGATGGGTAAGCATAATTTTGGCCAGTTTCAATAAATCAGCAAAATCATTATTTCTAATAAAATGCAAAGTGGATACTATCGAAACCCTGTTTCGCCATAAGTTTGACGATGTTGCCAAGTCATACAGGATTGTTCTTTTTCTATTTTCAAGCCATTTTCCCAAAATAAGATGAGCGCTTGAATCTACCAGATCCCAGTTGTTTACTCTTTCTATTTTTTGTACATAAAGATCTACCCATTGTTTTTCATCATTAGTTTTAAGGCCTTTTTTAAACTTCTCCACTAAAATAAAAATAGCGGTCAATCTTTCTTCATGAAATTCGGAATCAAGCAAAGAAATAAGCGTAGAACCATTACAGGTGCTTTCAAATTTTTTAGCTATTAGTCTTTGCTGTGGTACAGAAACACCATGAAATTTATCTCCTTCGCCATATTGCCCTTTTTCAGTTTTAAAAAAACGCTGCATACTAATTGCTTTATCTTGAGATGAAAGCGATAATAATTCTTCGATGATTTTTTTGTGTGTTTTCATAATAGATTGATAGTAATGAATATGCAAAGTCTACTATTTTTGAAACGTGGAACAAAAATA
>CANICR010000081.1 GCA_947466405.1 Chitinophagaceae bacterium
GTCAAATTGATGAAATAGATTTGAATGATTTTATTGATAATAAAACGTTGGTGAATATTATTAAACTCTACCGTACATGGTTTGACGAAGGCTTACAACCTACGGAAAAGAGTTTTTTATATTTAGAAGACAATGAGTTAAGTAGCATGGCCTTAAAAATATTAGATGTGGCCAGTGAAATAAGTCCAAAATGGGAAAAATATTATGAAGGGCCTATATTATCTAGGGAAGATTTGTATAAGGAAGAAGTTGAATCAACTTTGGGGTATCTTCAATTGAGAAAAATAAAGCGTTTAATGGTAGAAAATCAATTAGACCTTGAAAAAACGAATGATCCAAATGAACAAATCATTTACTTGCAAACGCATCAGCATTTGAAAAAAATCGAAATTGAAATCACTAAAAAAATAGGGGCAGTTATAATAAAGTAATCATTATTATTCTGTTATGGCTAACTCTTCCACTTCCTTAATAGCCAATAAATGCCTAGGAACAGAATTACTTTTAGGTTGTTTAATCCCACCAATTTTAAAATTAGTAGCACACCAAACATTGTCCATTTCTATTTGTTCTATAGCTTCTAAACTATGGTCTTCAATGATCTGCCAATGATTATGTCGACATAAATCGCTGGCTATTTTAGCCGTTAATTTAGGGTAGGCAATCCAAAGTTTTGCATTGGAATGAAGTGCAGGCATTACATCATTTAAAATATCGGTCAACTGTTTTTTGCTCACAGCAAATAATAAGGCGAAATCCACTTTTCTTATTTTAAGTAAAGGGGTTACACTTTTCGAAAAGTTTATTTTTGTAAATTGTTTTTCAATAGAAGAAGGAAGTCCCTGGATTAGTACATTTTTTTCATTATTGTACTGTAATTTTTCGATAACGGTTAGAAGCGCCATAATGAGTAACTGATTTTAAAATTAATAATCATTAATGGATAGATAAACATAAATAGGTTACCTAACAAATTCAGTAATCAAAGGGTGTGCAAAGATACATTATTCATCTAGATAATACAAGGGATTTTTGAAATAAAAAGAGAGATGATAAATATAATATATTTATTTTTTATAAAAACTCAAAGCTTCATTCATATACTTTTGAAGCTGTTTAATTCTGTTTTCATCTGATGGATGTGTGGCTAAAAACTCAGGTAGTTTTGTTCCTTGGCTAGACATTCTTTGCCAGAAATTTATCGCTTCTCTTGGATCATATCCTGCCATTGCTGCAAAAATTAATCCGTAATGATCTGCTTCATATTCTTGTTTTCTGGAATTAGGTAATAGAAAGGCAACTTGTGCACTTGGAACAAAAATTGTATTAAATAATTTATTAGCTTGTTCTTTGTTCTGTGTAAAGATATCACCTGCAACTTGTATGCCTTGTGCTACAGCTGCTTGGCTAATTCTTTCATTTCCATGTCTGGCTACTGCATGAGTAATTTCATGTCCAAGAACAATAGCAAGTGCTGTTTCATTTTGAGTAACCGACAGTAATCCAGTATACACTACCACTTTGCCACCTGGCATACACCAGGCATTAATTTCATTGTTATTAACAAGGTTAAATTCCCATTGGTATCCTTCTAATTGTTTACTGAGACCTCTTTTCGAATAATAACTTGTAATGGCCTGTTGGATACGTAAGCCTACTCTTTTTACCATTTCAGCATTTTTATTATCAGCTGCTGTAATTACTTTGTTTTTATTTAGGAAAGTATGGTATTCAGTAAATGCTTGTTGTTGAAGAGTTAATTCTGGAAATAATGAAAGTTGATTACGTCCAGTTATTGCATTTTTATTGCAAGAGACTAAGATAAGTATAGGTAGTAAAATAAGTATATTCTTCATGAGATTTCGTTTATTTAAGAATAACTAATTAATGGTTTTGTTTTTTTTTCGATCTCTGTGTTTTAATATTGGAATTCTGCTTTCATCCCCCTTAATAAGCCGTCCAATATTTTTTTGGTGTGTAATTAATACAATAAAAGCCACAAGCAGTGCAAAAATTCTATAAGATAATTCATGCTCATTCCAGATCCATAATACGGAAATCGGTAACATGATAGCACCTAAAATGGAACTTAATGATACATATCGGGTGAAATAAAGAACAATTAGAAAAACAACCACACAACATATCGCAACAATTGGTTGAACTGCAATAAGCATTCCTAATAAAGTAGCCACTCCTTTTCCTCCTTTAAAATTTGCAAAAATTGGAAAAATATGCCCCATAACAGCTGATAATCCAAGTGCCATCATGAAATTGGTTCGTTCTAATTCATTGGAAAGATAATAAGGAAGGAGATAGAATAATGAAACGGCAAGCATCCCTTTTAGAATATCCAGTATCATTATTATGGTACCATATTTAGGGCCTAATATTCGGAAAGCATTCGTAGCTCCCATATTGCCACTACCATATTCACGTATATCAATACCAAAAAATTTATTGCTAATGAGTAAAGCAGTTGGTATAGAGCCAATTAAATAAGCTATAATAATAAGAAAGGTCTCTTTCATTGTTATCAAAAATGGTGGTAAAAATAAGCAAAAAATAGGGACTAGTAACGTTAAAATTATAGTAAAATGACATGTGTCACAATTCGGTTGTAATTAATAGCCAATTGTTTTTACTAGAAACCGATTTTATGATAAAATCATGATTCTGTAATACTTTAATTATTTTCGATTCATCATCAACCAGAATGCCGCTAAATACAATAATAGCCTTAGGCTTTGCTGCTTTTTTAATGTTATTTAAGTTATCAATAATGACATTCAAATTTATATTAGCGAGAATAATATCTGCTTTTATATCAAACAGGCAAGATTCGGCCTTAATGAGATTGACTTTACTACATTGATTCGACTTGATATTTTCATTCGCATTGTTGATACTCCAATCATCATTATCAATTGCTAAAATCGAATTCGCGCCCATTTTTTCAGCTAAAATGGATAACAAGCCTGTTCCTGTGCCAAAATCAATGACAGTTTTGTTGCCAAAGTCAATTAGGCTCATTTGTTCAATCATTTGAAAAGTAGTGGCATGGTGCCCTGTGCCAAAACTCATTTTTGGAGTAATGATTAAATCGAAAGCGGCATTAGGGTTTGGCTCATGAAAATTAGCCCTTATAAAAGCAAAAATCGATTCTTGATTAAAGTGTAATACAGAAATAGGTTGAAAACTACTCTCCCATTTTTCATTCCAATTTATTTCATTTATAATTGATTTATAAAAAGTTAGATTGTTTGTATTAATTAAAATATTAAGTAAATCTGCTGAATAATTCTCTTCTTTAATGTATGCTTTAAGGGAATTATCAAATTCCTCGAACCCATCATAAGACATGTTACTCAATTGAGCAATTAAGATTTCAATTTGAGTTGTATTTATGTTGTTGATTGTTATTTCTACGTGTGCCATAAATTAAAAGCTGCAACAAATAGTATATCTGTTGCAGCTTAATTATTTAGTATTAAGAGTAATTAATTTTTATCTGCTTCAGGTTTTGGCATGAGTGCTTTTCTGCTTAGTTTGAATTTCCCTGTTTTAGCATCGACATCTAAAAGTTTGACTTTTACTTTATCACCTTCTTTGAAAAGTCCTTCCATAGAGTCTAAACGCTTCCAGCTAATTTCACTTATGTGTAAAAGGCCTTCTTTCTTTGGTAAGAATTCTACGAATGCACCAAATTCTTTTATACTTTTTATGGTACCCTCGTATGTATCACCAACAACTGGAACGGCAACAATACTATTGATCCATGCAAGCGCTTTATCAAGACCTTCTTTTTGTTTAGAGAAAATACTTACTTCTCCTTGATTGTTTTTTTCTTCTAAATTAATAGTAGTGCCTGTTTCGCGTTGTATTTCTTGAATCACTTTTCCACCTGGTCCTATGACTGCACCAATATATTCTTTATCAATGTTTATTTTTACCATTCTTGGAGCATGAGGCTTAACGTCTGCTCTCGCTGCAGCTGTGCATTCATGCATGGCATCTAAAATATGCATACGGCCTTTCTTTGCCTGTGCTAATGCTTTGCGCATAACATCCATACTTAAACCGTCCACTTTAATATCCATTTGAACACCACATATACCATCACGCGTTCCCGTTACTTTAAAATCCATATCACCTAAATGATCTTCATCTCCGAGAATGTCTGTCAATATTGCAAACTGATCCCCTTTGGTGATTAATCCCATAGCAACCCCGCTAATATGTTTTTTTAGCGGAACACCTGCATCCATAAGCGCTAAAGATCCTGCGCATACGGTAGCCATTGATGACGAGCCATTGCTTTCTAGGATATCACTTACAACTCGAACAGTGTAAGGATATTCTCCACCAGGCATCATTTTCTTTAAAGATCTCATGGCTAGATTGCCATGTCCAACTTCTCTTCTTCCAACGCCCCTCATCATCTTAACTTCTCCAGTACTAAAAGGTGGAAAATTGTAATGTAGAATGAATTTGCTATATTCTGAAGAATGTGCACTTTCAACCAATAATTCATCTAAAGGAGTACCTAAGGTAATTGTTGTAAGTGATTGTGTTTCACCTCTTGTAAACAAAGCAGAACCATGTGGTGTTGGAAGAATATCTATTTCCATCTCTAGTGGACGAATATCTTCTGTACCTCTTCCATCTAATCTTTTACGATCATTTAATATCATATCACGAACGACATAATATTGTAATTCTCCAAAATAGTGGCCAATAAGAGCTTTGTCTTCATCAGCAATATCTGCCCCTAAATGGGCTACTAATTCTTCATGTAAAACTTTAAAGGCATCACTTCTTTCATGTTTCCCTGAAGCAGCTGAAGAAATAGCATGCATTTTTGCTGATGCGAAAGCTTTTATTTTATCATTTAATTCTTCATTTCTATAAGGCTTTTTATAGTCTCTTTTTTCTGTAACTCCAACAAGTGCTCTTAATTCTTCTTGCGCTTTAACTTGAATACGGATGGCATCATGAGCAATTTCTATTGCTTTTACTAAATCTTCTTCTTGACATTCATTGCTTTCTCCTTCAACCATCATAATATTCTTATTGGTTGCAGCTATGATGAATTCTAAGTCGCTTTCTGCCATTTCTGCTCTTGTAGGATTGATAATCATATTACCATTAACTCTACCAATTCTAACCTCTGAAATGATTTCTTGAATGGGAATATTTGAAACAGCAAGCGCAGCAGAAGCTGCTAAACAAGCTAAAGCATCTGGCATTATTTGATCATCAGAAGAGATTAATGACACTAAAACCTGTACATCACATAAATAATCTTCTGGAAATAACGGACGAAGTGCTCTGTCTATCAATCTGGAAGTAAGGATTTCATAATCATTTAATCTAGCTTCTCTTTTGAAAAAGCTACCAGGGACACGTCCTGCAGACGCAAATTTTTCTTGATAATCAACTGAAAGGGGAAAGAAACTCTGACCTGCTTTTGGTTCTTTATTAGCGACAACGGTAGCTAATAATACGCAATTCCCTTGTTTTACTGTAACGGCCCCATCAGCTTGACGGGCTAATTTTCCTGTTTCAATAGTGATCATTCGACCACCACCAATATCAAAAGTGACTGATTTCGATTTAAATAATGACATGTGATAATTTTTTGTTCCTATCAAACTGATGTAAGAAGGAGGTTGAAATTTATTATGTACAAAGAATTATTCCCAACAGCTAAAAAACGGTTGGGAATAAATGAATTGACATACATTGATAATTAATTATTTGCGGAGACCTAATTTTTCAATTAATGATCTGTATCCAGTAAGATCGTGTTTGCTTAAATAAGTCAATAAACGCTTACGTTTACCTACCATCATCATTAACCCTCTTTGTGAAGAGAAATCTTTTTTATTTCCCTTTAGGTGGTTGGAGATATGGTTAATACGCTCAGTGAGCATTGCTACCTGCCCTTCAATAGAGCCAGTATTTGAATATTTTCCGCCATATGTAATAAATATGGTCATTTTTTTTTCGCTTGTTAAATGAGACATTTGTTTCTTTTTTTTTAAAACCCTGTGTTTTATTTCTTTTTTATCGTGCGCAAAGGTAAAGAAAAGAATCGAAAAATCTTAAGTTAATACCAATTTTTAATATAGTATCAATAATAAGTGTTAGTTTAAATAAAATTACAATATGAATCCCTATTTTATTGCTGTTTGATAATACATGTTAATAAACTAGTGTAAAAACTGCATTTTTGCATAAATAATTCAATTTAATTCATGGTCATTCATTTTGCAATTGTTGGTTGTGGTCGTATAGCAGAAAGACATGCTGAACAAATTGCCTTAATGGGTAAACTGGTTGCTGTATGTGATATTGATTTTAAAAAGGCTGAAAATCTTGCTTTGAAGTATAACGCCCATTCATATTCTTCTTTAGAAGAAATGTTATTGAAGGAAAATACTATTGAAGTAGTAAGTATTTGTACCCCCAATTATCTACATGCACAACAAACTATTTATGCATTACAATCAGGTAAAAATGTGTTGTGTGAAAAACCAATGGCAATCAATTCGGACGATGCAAAAAAAATGATTGAAGCATCTGTAATAAATAACAAGAAATTATTTATTGTAAAATCTTCTAGATATACGCCATGTGTTGAAGAATTAAAGAAATGCATTTTGGATAATAGACTTGGTAAAATTTATAGTTTTCAAATGAATTGTATTTGGAATAGACCTGAAAGTTATTATTCGGGGACTTGGAAAGGCACAATAATAAAGGACGGTGGAACTTTGTATACTCAATTTAGTCATTATATTGATGTATTAATCTGGCTGTTGGGCGAAGCAGATATGGTTACTGGATATAGAACAATAAGCTCTGATAAAAATATTGAGATTGAAGATTCTGGAGCTGTTGCCATTAAATTATTGAATGGCGTTATCGGCACCCTGCATTATTCAGTAAATTCTTTTAATAAAAATCAGGAAGTTTCATTTACTATTGTTGCAGAAAAGGGAACAATTAAGCTTGGTGGAGAATTTATGAATGAAATTGTGTATCAAAATCCAGCAATAATTAATATTGAAAGACTTTCTAATAACAATCCAGCGAATGATTATGGTACCTATAAGGGGTCTATGAGTAATCATGATAAAGTATACACAAATGTAATTGCTGCATTACAAGGAGAATTTAGTAGTATTACTGACGGCGAATCTGCCTTAAGTAGTGTTGCATTTATTGAAAAAATTTATCAAAAAATAGCATTATCAAATTGAGTCACATTGTATTTACAGTTACCAATGATCTTAACTACGATCAAAGAATGATGCGTATTTGTGATAGTTTATTTAGTAATAATTATTCGATTACATTAGTTGGTGTCAATAGCGCAACTCCATTACACTCGAAATTATATAATCAAAAAAGACTGAATTGTTTTTTTAAAAAAGGATTCGGTTTTTATGCAGAGTATAATATCAGGCTTTTTTTCTTTCTAATGTTTTTCAAAGCGGATGTATTTTGCTGTATCGATTTAGATACAATTTTGCCGGTTTATTTAATTGGAAAATGGAGGAGGAAAATATTGGTTTATGATGCACATGAATATTTTAGCCAGCAAAAAGAAATTATAACAAGACCTCCTATTTTTCGTATATGGAATTTGATTGAAAATACGTTTGTGCCGAAATTCAAAAATGGATATACGGTTAGTGACAGTATAGCCATTGCGTTTAAAAATTTATATAAAGTCAATTATGAAGTGATTAAA
>CANICR010000082.1 GCA_947466405.1 Chitinophagaceae bacterium
AAACAAAATACGACAAACACAATACAAAATCAACAGCCAAAAGATTTCGAAGCAATGTGTTCTTATTTAACTTTTCGCTATTGGAATAGTAAAGAAGATGTAAAAAGTATTTTAGAAAACGTACAGCCAATGTTTAAAGAATTTTTTAATAAATTAGGATATAATAATTTATTTATCAAAAAAGCCAATTATTATATATTCAAATCACACCTGAATCATTATCACATCTATCAATATGGAAAAATATTTGGTACATGTATCAATTATTTAAATAAAATAAAGTATCATCACTAAGATGAATTTTCCTGACGGCATATCTATAGTTGTTTGTACTTATAATAGTTCAGATAGGATAACGCCTACGTTACAATCTATTTTTTCATTAAATACAAATATCGATATACCATGGGAATTAATTATTGTAGACAATGCATCAATAGATAATACTTCTACTATTTGCAACAATTTTATTTTAAAAAATGATCTTCAAAAAAAAGCGAGAATTGTTTTTGAAGAAAAGCTTGGATGTAATAATGCCAGATTAAAAGGGCTTTATGAATCAAAATATAAATGGCTTTTGTTTTGTGATGATGATAATCAACTATTTCCAGATTATATTGATAGAGCTTGGAGTATATTGGAATCCAATCTAAAAATTGGTGTATTAGGGGGACAAGGGTTGCCACTTTTTGAAAAAGAGAAACCCAATTGGTTTGACCATTACAGTAAATCATTTGCTATAGGTCCGCAAGCAAATAGAGATGGAAAAATAAATACTTTATCTAAAAAACTATATAGTGCCGGCAGTTTTTTCAAAAAAGAATTGTTGTTGAACTATTATGACAATAATTTTAAAACCATTATGATTGGGCCCCATGGAAACGATTTGACTAGAGGAGAAGATACAGAGTGGTGCATATTAATACAATTATTGGGATATGAGCTTTGGTATAGCCATGAATTAAAATTTCATCATTTGATGTCAGAAAACAGAATGACATGGTCTTACTTTCTGAATTTAAAAAAAGGAATTGCTTCCGGAACGGCAAAATTATCCTCATATACTCTTTTTTATAAATCAAAATCACCGATAAATATCAGCTTCATTTTATATTACTGGTATCAATGCATTTATTATAATTTAATTTGGTTTCAGTTTATCATAAGAAATAAAATTAACAAGAAGAGATTCCAAATTCAAGAGCTTCAAATCGCTGAAGTAGTAAATCATACAAAAGCCATTTCATTTATACATCATTTTAGAATAACGTATAAACATTTTAAGCACATTAAAGCAGCGTTAAAAAATATTTCGAAATTGTAAATATAAACAACACAACTTTTTTAAAACCACATCGCTTTATTAATATCTTATTATGAAACCTTTGGTAACTATCATAATACCATTATATAATCGCTCTACGATTATTGGAGAAACTATTGATTCGATATTAAATCAAACGTACCAGCATATTGAAGTTATAGTAATTGATGATCAATCTACTGACAACTCTCTTCAGATAGCTAAATCATATGAATCAATAAGCAATAAAATAAAAGTTATACAACGGCAATCATCAGAAACAAAAGGAGCTAATTCATGCAGAAACATCGGTTTGTCATTAGCTAAAGGTCAATATGTTAAATGGATTGATTCGGATGATGTATTAAACTTAAATATTATTGAGCTACAGGTTGATGATATAATTAAATCAAAATCAGATATATCTGTTTGTAGAGCAAAAAAGTTTATACAACGAGATCTTACCCTAGAAAAAGAATGGTTGGAAGAATGGGGTAATATAAATAATAAACCTTCGGTAGAGAATTTTTGTTCTTATAAATTTATCTGGCACACTTCTGCCGGTCTATGGGATATTAATTTCTTAAAAAAAACAAGCAATTGGGATATATATTTAATGAATTCACAGGAATGGCTTTTTCATTTAACTGCACTAGCAAATGGAGCTTTCGTCTCAATAATTAATGAGTTCGGATCTTTTATTAGAATGCATGAAAACAGCATGAGCCATCATTCCAATAAAAAAGGAAAGTATTATTATCATGAATGTTTGGCAAGGTATAAAGCCATGAATATTTTATATAAAAAAAAGCATAAAGAAATAAAAAGTTACGTGTTACTTTTTAAAAAATTCAGATGGTATCAATTATTTACCTTTTATAAAGGATCTCCTTTCTTAGGTATCAAATTGTTTGTGTTTTATCCTAATTTATTTCAAATGCTAATTTTAATTAAATCCAGAAAGTGAATCGCCCTTTTTTTAGTATAATAATACCAACCTATAATAATGCACATTTAATCAATCATACAATTGATTCAGTGCTTGACCAAACGTATAAAAACTATGAAATAATCATTGTAGATGATGGATCTAATGATGATACAGAAACAATAGTAGCAAATAAAATAAACTTATTTGAGGCCATTAATTATTTTAGAAAAGAAAATGGAGGCGTAAGTAGTGCGAGAAATTTAGGCGTTAAAAATTCAAAAGGCAAATATTTAATTTTCTTAGATAGTGATGATGTCTTAGTTAAAGAGTCACTTCAGGATTTTTATTCCATTGCAATCGGTGATGTATATGACATAATATTTTCAGATGTTTTAAAGATTAATAAAAAAAATAAAACACAGCTACGAATCAATGCAACAGATCCATATGGTATAAGCAAGGGAAAGGGCTTGTATTTAGCAGGAGCTTTTTGTATAAAAAAGACATTTTTCAATAAAATAAACGGGTATGATGAAAATATAAAGTATGGAGAAAATACAGAATTAAAATTTAGGATTGATGCCGAAAATCCCCAGAGATCTTATACGAAGAAGATTTCAATAATTTATAATGATAGAGATTCTGGACAAAGTAAAAATCTAATAAATAAAATACACTCTAATGATTATATTTTAGAAAAGCACAAACAATACTTTATTAAATATCCCAAAGTAAAACAATTTTACTTTCAAAATACTGCCATTGCCCAAATAAGATTGAGACTTTATTCAGATTCAAAAAAAAATATTATTAACGCATGGTTATCACATCCGAAAAATTATAAAACATTTATAAGAATGTTACTTATTCACCTTCCTTTATTAGCCAAAAAAATTTGGAAATAATATGAAAATAAGATTTGCCGCATTTGTAATGACATATAAAAGAACCGAAATTTTATCAAAAACTATAAATGAATTATTTCAACAAACATATCCACCAGAGAAGGTTTTAATCATAGACAATGATCCTGAACAAAGCGCACATTCAGTATTTCAACAATTAACTCACTTATCAGTAGGTTATCATGCAGTTGGTTATAACTCTGGTCCAGCAGGCGCAGCTAAAATAGGACTCGAAATTTTATCCAACGAAGGGTATGATTGGATTGCCTGGATAGATGATGATGATCCACCGATTTTTCCTGATGTGTGCGAAATATTACTTCAAACAGCAACTACTCAAAAAAAATGTGGTTCTGTAGGAGTTGTAGGTCATCATTTTAATTATCGTACCGGTTTTTTTAATAGAATATCAGACGAAGAAGTAAAGAAAATTGGTGTTATGGAAGTTGATTTTATTGCAGGAAATATGATTAAAATAATCAATGCTGCAATGATTAGAAAACACGATGTATTTCCAAATTCAGATTTGTTTTTTGGTTTCGAAGATTTAGATATGGATTTAAAAACTAAGAAAGCAGGTTATCATTTATACGTAGATAAAGGTTTGTTTCTTCGTTATAGAATAGCATATAATGGTATAAATAAAAAACAAATAAAGGGAGCAAGGAAAAATGAAAATTCATTATGGAGAGATTATTATTCTACAAGAAGTATGTTAATTATTTTAAAAGAACAACATCAACATCTTGCACTTTTTGTAACAATTGTAAGAGTATTTTATAAATCCATTTCGAATTACAAATATGGAATCAAATATGGTTGGATAAACATGAAATTAAATTTACTAGGATTAATTGATTTTTGTTTACGAAAAAAAGGTCAAACAATATTTAAAATATAAACAAGCGTGCCAACTTCATATTTATTTCAAGATGTTAAAAGATACATCAAACCGAATAGAAATAAGATTAAATTAATTTTATTTAATCCGTCATTTAGATTCATGTTTACCTTTAGAGGTTGTCAGCACTTTTCTAAATTTAATGTAATTGGTATAATTTTTCGTATTTGGAATAAAAACCTACAGGGTAAATATGGATTCCAATTTCAGCATACTACTAAAATCGGAAAAGGATTTTATATGCCACATTATGGAAATATTGTTATCAATAATCAGGCCTTGATTGGCAACAATTGTAATGTCTCTCAAGGAGTAACAATTGGAAATATCAAAAGGGGTAAAAGTATAGGCAATCCAATAATTGGTAACAAGGTTTCTATTGGTGCTAATGCAGTAGTAGTTGGCAATATAAAAATAGGTAACGATGTATTAATAGCACCGCTTACTTTTGTAAATTTTGATGTTCCAGATAATGCTGTTGTTGCAGGTAATCCAGCAATAATTATCAATTATAACACCAGCAATGGATATATTGAAAATGCGATTGATTAAAATATGAAAGTTCTTTTTACTATAGATACTTTGCAACAAGGCGGCGCCGAACAAAGTATTGCGAACATAATTCGAAATTTTTCTAATAATATAGATGTTACCATTTTATATTTTTATCCAAAAGCAGATTTACTATCAACCTATCAAGAACTTGGTTGCAATATTATCGCAATGAACTTAACAGGTAAATACCAATGGTTTAAAGCTATAAAGGGAATGAAAAAAATAATTAAACACGAATGCCCTGATATAGTAGTATCCTCTTTATATAGAAGCAACATAATCAGTAGAATAGCTTGCTATATAACTAATACAAAACTAGTAGGAACATTTGTGGATGATAGTTATAATATAGAGAGAAGAAAAACATTTAAAGGATTTTCGCTTATTAAATACCAGTCTACATGGTTGCTAGACAGATTAACTTCGTTTATTCCAATTCATTGGATTTCAAACAGTATATGTATCGCTAAACAAAATGCAACAAAACTAGGTATTGCTGCTTCTAAGATTACCACCATCTACAGAGGTAGAGACAGTAATATTTTTATACAATGGAGAAATGAGAAAGAAAATCCGTTTGTATTTATTTGCGTTGGAAGGCTTTATGAAAAAAAGGGATACCCAGAATTAATTTCTGCTTTTGCAAAACTGAGTCATACGCATAATAATATAAAACTTCATATTTATGGAGAGGGGACCTATAGAACAGAAATGGAAAACCAAATAGAAGCATTACAAATGAATAATAAAGTCATCTTATTTGGTAATGTTAATGAAGCTTGGAAAAAAATATACGAATCCAATTGTTTTGTTTTTCCTTCTAGATTTGAAGGATTTAGTGGAGCATTAGTGGAAGCAATGATGACGGGTATTCCAATTATTTCAAGTAACATTCCAATGAATTTAGAAGCGGTTGAAAACAACAAAACAGCTTTGGTTCATCAAGTAAAAAATTCGGATGATTTATATGTAAAAATGAATGAAATGATTGCTCATTTTTCTTCAATGATTGAAATGGGGAAACGTGCCCGAGAAATTTCGATTCAAAAGTTTGATATAAAAAAGATTGCCAATCAATACGAATCTTTATTATATTCTTTGGTGAAGTAAAAAAATGATTTGAGAATATTACAGATTATACAAAGAAATCAATTACGTGGAGCTGAAGTATTTGCTTGTCAACTAAGTGAGCAATTAATAAACTTAGGACATTCCGTAGATGTGATGATTTTGTTTGGTGATAAAATTGCACCGCTTGATTACTCAATGCCTTTCTTATTCTTACAAGCGGATGAAAAAAAAAGATGGTTTAATTTTAAAGCATATAAAAAATTAGCTCAAGTAATTAATGAAAATCAATATGATATAGTACAGGCAAATGCAGGTGACACTTTAAAGTATGCAAGCCTTTCTAAAAAAATTTACAAATGGAAATCAACGTTAATATTTAGGAATGCTAATAAGGTAGGTGATTTTTTAACATCTTTTCAAAAAAGAAAAATCAATGCCTGGCTAATGAAGGAAGTTGATTTTGTTGCTTCAGTAAGTCATGAATGTTTGAGTAATTTTTTACAATTTTTTCCTGGCTTCAAAAATCGTATTGAATACTTACCTATTGGAATTAAAACAAAAGAAGTAATAGAATATAAATTATTGACAGATATTGGAATTGAAGGACAAGGACCCTTTCTTCTTCATGTTGGAAGTTTTATGCCAGAGAAAAATCATTTCGGCTTGGTAAATATTTTTTCAAACATATTAACCAGTTACCCTGATGCGAAATTATTATTGATTGGCGAAGGAAAAACAAAAGAAAGAATAATTAATGTAGTATCAGAAAAAGAATTAAACAAGTCAATATTATTTTTAGGGCAAAGAAAAGATGTTTTATCTATAATGGCTTGCTGCGATATGCTGGTCTTGCCTAGTTTAATTGAAGGACTACCCGGTGTAATTTTGGAGGCTTTTTTACAAAAACTTCCTGTAATCGCATACGATGTGGGGGGTATAAAAGAAATAATAAATAATAATCAAACAGGCTGGATTGTACCAAAAAATAATCAAACAGCTTTTGTAGAAGCTATAAAAAAATGCCTAGAATATAATAACAATGTTTTAAAAAATAACGCATATGAAATTGCGATTAATAAATTTTCTATAAATAATATTAGCGATCGATTTCTTTTTTTTTACAATAAGTCATTAGCAATACAGTAAATCATGTTTAGAATTTTCATTCTATTAATTACATTACTAAGTTGTAATGAAAATAATGTTACTAATACAAGTAGCAGCGCACCTGTATATGTTTCACCCACAATAGATAAATACGGACATTTTAGAAAAGGGCATATTAGAATGCCGGTTTCAACAAATAAAAATGCTATAAGAAATCAAGCAAGAAGTAGGTACTACTATCATACAAGAGGAAAGTATAGAAGTAGGAAAAAATAATTAACTTACTATTGTTCCAATTTTTTCTCCGGTAACCACTCTTTCAAGGTTACCTTTTTTATTCATATCAAATACAATGATGGGTAAATTATTTTCCATGCATAAAGTAAAAGCCGTCATGTCCATTACGCTCAATTTTTTTGATATACAATCAGCAAAAGATATTTTATCAAATTTTTGTGCTGAAGGATCTTTTTCCGGATCTGCCGAATAAATTCCTGCCACACGAGTACCTTTTAAAATAACATCTGCTTTTATTTCGATAGCCCTTAATGAGCCTGCGGTATCGGTAGTAAAATAAGGATTTCCGGTACCTGCACCAAATATTACTACACGGCCTTTTTCCAAATGACGCATTGCCCTTCTTCGTATATACGGCTCCGCTATTTGCTCCATTTTAATGGCACTTTGTAAACGAGTATCAACACCAACTTTATCTAAGGCACTTTGAACAGCCATACCATTAATTACTGTAGCTAACATTCCCATATAATCTCCCTGAGCTCTTTCGATTCCCGTTTCTGCTTCATTCATTCCTCTGTATATATTTCCCCCACCTATTACCAAGGCAACCTGAACACCCATTTCCGTAATTTGTTTAAT
>CANICR010000083.1 GCA_947466405.1 Chitinophagaceae bacterium
AATATTAATAGAAGGGATATAAAGCCTAGCTAAATTGGACTTCCCTGACTGCTGACTTAATACAATGTTAATTACTTTCTCTTCTGTTATGAAATTAT
This sequence comes from Chitinophagaceae bacterium, assembly GCA_947466405.1. Taxonomy (GTDB): domain Bacteria; phylum Bacteroidota; class Bacteroidia; order Chitinophagales; family Chitinophagaceae; genus Ferruginibacter. The sequence continues at coordinate 99 of CANICR010000083.1, forward strand.
CCGCAGCTCCAAGTTCATAGTTAAGTTTAATTTTAATAGAAGATTCGGATTTGTCAGATATAATAAATGATTGAATTAGCTCAATTTTATTTTCTATTATTTCTTTTTGTCGATTTTCGAATATCTGATCTTTATATGACTTAAAGGGTGATTTTAAAATTACAGGATTTGATTGTATTGATGAATCAAAAAAGGTAATAGTTAACCCACTTAATCCATCGGTTACATCTGATTTATATAAATGCCAGCCTTTTTGAATTGCTCCATTTAATTTTATTTCAAATTGACTGTCTTTCAATTTTGTAACGCTACTAACCCAGCTCACTACCATGCTACTATCTTGTGAAAAAGAATGCAGACTAAAAAAAATAGAAAGAAAAATAAATAAAAATATCTTTTTAATTTGTACCATAATTATCAAAATAAAAAACCCCGAATTTATCGGGATTTATACAAAATTAGCTCTTATTTGCCTGTTACTTTAATTGAAAATGGAATTTCTTTTGGCGGCAAACATTTATTTTCATTGCAAACCATAAAACTCAATACCCCCTTTAAAACAGTTGATGCTGTTGACTTTAATGATATTTTCTGAACAAAATCTACCTTTTTATTATAAAACTTGAGTGTTGACTTAAAATTAGGATCATACGCTTTTTCAAGATTGCCTATTTCCAATACCTTTCCGTCTAATTTAATTAAAGGATTTTTTGAAAAAGTAAAACTAGTGGGTACCGGCCCTTCGCCAGCATCTTGAGCATAAATATGCCAATTGCCCATTATTTCGGCAGTTAAGTGAACTTCATATTGCTTTGCTGATATTTTTTTTGCTGAAAATGACCATGCAACCGGATTTTCAACTTGTGCTGAAGCTGATAGAAGACAGATTAAACCTACAAAAATGAAGAAGAACGATTTTTTCATACCAGTTATTTTTATTTAGTTGTAAAAATAGAATATAGAAATTAAACTTCCGAAATCAAACTAAAAAATAATCATATTAGTTAAAAACATTAACATAAGATAAATATATAGAGAAAGCCAATAATAACAAATGTACCACACTTGGTATTAGATTTTTTTTGGGATAGAAGAAAAATGCTGCCCCTATTGTACAAATTGGAGAAAGTATAAAAATAAAATCTCCAATTGATGAATTATTGTTTAGAAAAGGACAAAGGATAGCAATAAATAAATAAAAATAAATTATTGTCCAATTGTTCCTCGACTGAAAAAGCAATTTCCTGCTATTTTGTTGTATATATACAAAGCCAATTAATAACAATAAGCCAATCAAAATATTTATCGAAACTTCCCATTTTGTGAATTGAATTACTGGAATTGCTAAATCAACTAATGGTAAAAGACTATTATTTTTTATTCCATTAATAAAAAGAATGGACGAGATAAAATAATAGGGCACTAAAAGTCCTACAAAAACCATAATCCACTCCGGAAATTTAAATGGCCTGGCAATGATTAATGCAAAAAATATAACTAAAATAAAAAGTAAAGTAGGGGTATATATCAATGTGGTTAATCCTAAAACAATACTAATATTAAAAATACCGATTCTAGGGTTTTGCATATTTTGAAGTGAACATAGTTTATACAAAATCCATAGTATTGAAGTGCTCGATAGTAACGCAGGAGATAATTCTAATTTAGTAATGTAAAAAGATATAAAAAGCAAATAGCACATACCTGTTAAATAATGCTCTTTGGCAAATAATTTATTTCTGTTGACTATACTATTAATCAACATCGCTTGAATAAAAAGCAATATAATATTGCTTAAGGCAAAAAATACAGAGGAAGTTGACTGAGTAATATTTAAAGAACTTATAAGCCATCTGTATAATACCGGACTGTCAGGTTGAATGTAACAATGGGTTGCTTTTAAATAAATGGGCCAGAAAATAATCAATCCATACATCAACAATAATAGGTGATTATAAGGCCTATTGGCTTTGAAAGTAAGTACCAAAATATTTTTATTTAATAAATATTAATAATGTAACAAAATTCATGAATTATTCAACCTGAAATATAGATGTGAATAAAACGGGGATACTTACTAAAAATCAATTTTAGCAAATCCTGTTTGTTTTAAATAATAAAAGGGGATTATTATTGAGTTGGAAGATATTTGTTTTCCATACCGAGGTATAAACTCATAATTCTCTTCATTAGAACGAACGTTGGAAATATGATTCACTTCTCCTGATGAAGTAATTCCATTATGCGACAATGTATATCGCTGATTGTCTTTTTCTATAAATAAAAAATTCAACCCATTGCCGGAATTTAGATAACTATATGAAAGCATTAAATCTCCCACTTCTGAATATTGTTTTTTTTCAATCGAACTGCCCCAAAGAAAATTCAAGCCACTATCGATACTTGCAATCAGTATATTATTATTATAATATCGAGTAAGTTGATTAGGGGAATAACTATTATTTCTATTATTAATCATGTAAGGATTATCGAAATAAACATTACCCATATTCATTCCAAAAGGGCTATTATAATTCCTATCCCAGGAATTATTTATATTTTGAACATCCGTAAAACAATCTTCCGCAACCAATACAAAACCCCCATTATTTTTTACTACTATTTCCTTGGGTACTAAATTGTCGAAATTATTATTGGAAGACTTAAACGTTTCTGGCAGTTTATTAAAGGCCTGGTGATAATATGATAAATCATCTGATTTGACAACCGCCGTAAAGAGTCCTTCCACATGACCTCTTTTTGTTGAAAAATAATATGCATTTACGATGTAACGCTTATTCATATTGTCTATTTTCAATAATAGATTTTCAAGAAATTTATTTTGAAGTGGGCAATTGATGGCAATCATTGAATCCGACTTGAATTTATGCGTGAATATATCAAGCAATTCAAAGTTGTCGTTTGGTTTTTTTTTCGATTGTTTAGTGAAAGTATAATTTCCTTCATTATCTATTATTATATCCGTCAACACGTTTTTTCTTTGATCATAGGTTATGCTATTTTCAAATTCGTCGATTTTGATCAAGTGCTCATTATATATATTTGCAGAAATAAACAAGCTATCGTTGATATATCTTTTGAAATATAAAAGATATCTTTTTTTATTTTCGCTAACAGCAAGTGAAAGAAGCCCTTTATCATCAAGTTGTTTTATTCTAACAGAATCCATCGTAATAATTCCTTGAAATTTATTTTCTTGATAATTAAGCACAGCGGCTTGACAATAAATGTAATTTTCTTTTTTACATTGAAAAAAAACAACCAGCTCGTTTTTTGATTTAACAAAATCAATTTTAATCGATTTTTCTGGAATAAAGTCCAACACAAAGTCATCAACATTAAGCATATCTTGATCATATTTTCGAATAATATGCTGCTTGTTTACTTTCTGATATATAAATATTTCATTGCCAACCTGTCCAATTATTTGAAATGAAGCACTTTTAAGATTGTTTTTATCTAATGCCGAAAAATTAATTTTTTGTGCTTCCGAATTTTTGAAAAGTAATAAAATAAATAAAAATGATAAAAGCTTTATTTCAATTGAATGCATCTGTTTAGTAAAAGAATGATGTGGGTATTTTTTCATTTGTATTTTTTACTTTAAAATAAATTAAAACAAAGCTACCTTTAAGAAAACAATTTATTATAAATATTGTTACAATATAATTAATTAATTTTTATGCAAAATATACTTATTACTGGCGGCACCGGGCTTGTCGGCACCAAACTAATTGAGCTGCTTTTATTGAAAGAGTATTCCGTAACCGTGATTACTAGAAACATAAATCCCATAAACCGAAATCCAGCCGTTAAGTATGCATTATGGGATATCGAAAAAGACTTTATTGATATAGCAGCAATACAAGAAGCCGATTTTATTATTCATTTGGCTGGCTCAGGAGTAGTTGAAAAGAAATGGACAAAGGCATATAAAAATGAGATTGTAGATAGCCGAATAAAAAGCAGCGATTTGATCGTTAATTCACTAAAAAAAATTACGCATAAAGTCAAGGCTATCATAAGCTCATCTGCTATTGGATGGTATGGGGCAGATAGTAAATCAAGCTACGCATTTAAAGAGACCGACCTAAATGAAAATAGTTTTTTAGGCAATACTTGTAGAGATTGGGAAGAAAGCATTACTGAAGCTTCTCAATTAGGCATTAGAATATGCAAATTAAGGACAGGTATTGTTTTAAGCAATAAAGGAGGCGCCCTAGCCGAATTTATAAAGCCTATTAATTATGGAATTGCAGCTATTCTTGGAAATGGGAATCAAATGGTCAGCTGGATTCATATAGAAGACCTTTGCAGATTATTTATCTACACTATTGAAAATGATCAACTAGAAGGCAGTTTTAATGCGGTTGCACCAAGACCTGTTAGCAACAAAACGCTAACCTTAACATTAGCAACAGTTCTAAGAAGAAATTTTTTTATTCCAATACACGTGCCTATTTTTTTATTAAAAATCATTATGGGAGAAAGAAGTATCGAGGTGCTAAAAAGCACAACGGTAAGTTGCGACAAAATAAAAGAGTTGGGATTTACTTTTTACTATCCGTCAATAGAGCCAGCATTGAAAGACCTATTCTCTACTAAACTATAAATCCTTTTTAATAATTAATCTTCTGCTAAGCCAACTAAAAAGCACTAAATAAAAAATGGCAAATCCCAACACAATCCAAGTGTATTCTGTTGGTAAAGAACTTGTGGTGAATGATTTTAAAGGTGTTGGAGGGAAAGATAATAATCCATCTGACGAATTCATAGGTAAATAATCACCCAAACTGCCAAAGTCTATGTTCTTACTACTCTTTAATTTCATACTCAATACATCTAAAAATTGAGCAATTATATTTTCCGCTCCCATATAAATAAAGAAAATCCCTATTGCAAAACCTGTCCTTTTTATAAGTGTAGAAATGAAAATTGCGATAATGTTATACGAAAGTGCTTTTAAGAAAAAATAGCCGACATGAGAAAACCCTGTAATTGAAAAATCTTTTTCACTGCTATATGCAAAAGCCAACGCAGTAAGCACAACAAATAAAGTTGAAGTTGCGGCAACAATTAATGCCATCATCATTTTAACATTCGCATATTCTTCTCTGCTACTTCCATCAATAATATTTTGTCTGTTTGTCCTAAATGTATATTCATTGGTAACTAATATTATTAACAATAAACTTGGTAGCATTAATAAATATCCTGAGGTATAACTCACTGTTTGCCATACATGCTCAAAATCATACGGATTAAAATTACTTAATAGCAAAGCAGCATCCGACTTGTTTACAATATTATGAAAGACGCTATAAACAATGTAGTTTGTTGCAAAAATGCCTATTAAAAAAAACAAGCTGATAAATAAAAATGCTTTATAATTCTTAATTTTTAACCACTCTATTTTAAGTAAATGCATCATAAGATATTAATTTGTAAGTTCCATAAATTTACTCTCTAAGCTTTTCTTTCTAATTTGAAGCTGAGACAAAACAATTCCTTTTTCAAAACAAAATTGATTAACGTTTTCTAAATTAGCCGATCCAACAGGAAAAGTAATCTGTACAATATTTCCCTTGATTTCTACCTTAAGATTACCGGGCATTAAATTAAGTGCGTCTTTCAGCTGATCAATATTAGAAGAGGCAACTTCAACTATATCGTCATTGATAAATATTTCATCTACATTTCCAAAAGTGATGAGTTCTCCATATTTTAAAATAGCAACATGAGAGCAAACCTTTTCCACTTCATCTAGCATATGGCTTGCCATAATTATTGTTTTACCCTGAGAAGCTAATAATTTTATCAGCTCTCTAATTTCTGCAATACCAACTGGATCGAGGCCATTGGTTGGCTCATCAAGTACCAATACTTCCGGATCTCCCAGTAATGCTGCGGCAATAGCTAAACGCTGTTTCATACCTAAGCTATAGGTGCTAAATGTAGAGTTCTTTCTATTAGTTAAACTTACAATTTCCAATACCCTTTCAATATCATTTTCTCCTCTTTGCTTTATACCCGCGGTGATTTTTAAATTCTGAACTGCTGACAAATAATGATAAAAATTAGGTGTTTCGAGTAAAGTGCCTATTCTTTTTCTAAGCTGGTTATCAGGATTTTCGTCAAATAATTTATAGGTGCCGCCAGTTGCTTTTAACACATCCATTATTATTCCCAATAAAGTCGTTTTGCCGCTACCGTTAGGGCCTAGAATTCCAAATACAGAACCTCTTGGAACACTAAAACTAACATTTTGCAATGCTGTTACTTTTCCATAATTTTTAGAGATATTATTTATACTTAATACATTCATTTTTTATCATTGTAAATTATGTGTAAAATAGTTGGTTACTTTTTGATACAAATGTGCTCTATCTTTTCCCAATACATTATGTTCATGCCCAGGATATATCATGTAATATATTTGAACATTGTCATCTACCGCCGCTTTTACTAAATTAACTGAATGTTGCATCACTACTACATTATCTTGCATACCATGGATTAATAAAAGTTTTCCTTTGAGTTTATCTATCCTTTTTGACAAGTCAGTTTTTTCGTACCCTTCCGGGTTTTCTTCTGGCCTGTCCATATAACGTTCAGTATACATTATTTCATAAAACTTCCAATCGGTAACTGGTCCGCCTGCAACAGCAGCTTTAAAAATATCAGGATACGTTAACATAAAATCAATTGTCAAGAAACCTCCATAACTCCACCCAAACAAACCCATACTATTTTTATCGGCATACGTCAAACTGTTTAAATAATTTACGCCAACCATCAAATCTTCCATTTGTTTTTCACCTGCTTTTCTAAAAATAGCTTGTTCAAAATCTTTTCCGCGATTAGCACTTCCTCTTGTATCAATGGTAAAAACAACATACCCTCTTTCTGCCATATACTGAAACCAATAATCCCCTGCTCCGCCATTCCAGCCATTTAATATCAATTGCGCATGTGGGCCTCCATACCAATAAACAACAACGGGATATTTTTTGGCACTGTCGAAGTTAATTGGCTTAAATAATCTACAATACAAGTCGGTGCCTTCATCATTTTTAATTGTAAAAATGCTCATTTCTCCTTGCTCATATTTTATGAGTGGATTAGTTGATTTTAGTAACAATTTATTTTTAGCCGTCTTAGTATTAATAAGTTGTATTGTTCTTGGATTTTTTGGATTGCTAAAGTTATCAACCACATAATTTCCGTTAGAACTAACCATTGTATTATGAACATCATTCCCTTCTGTGATACTTTTTATCTTATTGGATTTTAGATTTACTTCAAAGAGGTTTTTAGAAATTGGTGAAACTTGTGTGGAAACATAAAATAAATTTTCTCCCTTCTCATCAAAGCTTTTCACTTCAACAACATCCCATTCGCCTTTTG
>CANICR010000084.1 GCA_947466405.1 Chitinophagaceae bacterium
TTATTACACCACCCTTATTCATTTTTGACGAATAAAAAGTATTATCCAATGTCCAACTTAATGGATTAACAACAATAGATTTTATTTTTTCTTTTTTTATAAAATCTGGCGTATAACCCTTTTTAAAAGTTCTCCAACCTACAAAACAGCCCGTTTCAGTTGAGTCTACACAGGGTTTTATTTTTGTAAAATAATTTTCAGAAATTGGCATTCCAATTAAATAAGCACAAACAAGTTTTTTTTGTAATTCTTTTCCTTCAAAAAATTCTTTTAATAATCTTCCAGCATGCTTTGTACCCTGACTATGAGAAGCGATTATTATAGGCCTACCATTATTAAAGTTTTCTAAGTAATAGATAAAAGCGTTTTTTATATCCTCGTATGCTGTATCAAAATATTCTTCAGCTTCTTTATTATTGATATAAAATGATTTTAGATGTGCCTGTCTATACCTCGGACAAAAAACCCTACAAGATGCATTAAATACACTTGCCTGATATAATATTGTTGAATAATCGGTTTTATCATTTAATTTAATATCATTAATATCAGCATTCCAATTTATAAAGGTTTTTTCAGTGTAGGTAGTTGGATGAATAAAAAAAACATCAACCGACGTGTCTTTTATTTCATTAATAATTCCTTTTGGAACACTGTCAGAAAAATCTTTTTTCCAGGGATGAGCAGCCCACATCTTTAAATTTTCGTATTTTGGAATACTAGAAAGTTCACTAGCATTTAAATTATTAATAGATTGTGCAAACAATGGCTGATTATAAAAGAAAAAAGAAAGAATAAATAATAATATTATTAATCTTTTAAAAAAGAACAAAGACGGTATGTTTTGTTTCATAAACAAAACTACAAGTCATTTATTAAAACTAAAAATATCATTTAATAAAATAGTATGTTTTTTAAAAAAAATAAAGACTTTTTAAAAGAAGTTTTTTTATATACCATTACATCATTTGGAGGACCGCAAGGCCATTTAGGAATGATGTTAAAAACATTTGTAAATAAAAGAAAAGACCTTACAGAAGAAGAATTAATTGAGTATAACACTTTTTGTCAACTCCTTCCAGGAGCTAGTAGCACCCAATTAATTAGCATTATAGGCTATAAAAAAGGAGGCGTTTTTTTATCAATAGTTACTTTTTTGATATGGATTTTACCGGCTTGTATTTTAATGACATTATTTTCTTTTTATATTACAAGCCATATTAATAAACAACCAACTATTAATATTTTTAAATACATCCAACCAATGATTATTGGTTTTTTATTATTCACCTCTCTAAGAGCATATAAAAAATCAATCACCAATAAAATAACTTTTATAATAATGGTGTTTGGGTTTGCCCTTTTGATCTTTTTTTTTAAAATACCCTGGGTGTTACCAACCTTAATTGTTGCGGCAGGTTTATCAACTAATTTTAGCAACAAAAGATTTCCAAAACCTACATCTGAAAAACCCCCAATAATTAGGTGGACAAACATCTGGTTGTTTGTATTATTATTTACATTGGCTGGATTTTTGAGTGAATCTGCGAGAAAAGAAAATTGGGAAAACAGAAAAATATTTAATGTCTTTGAAAATTTTTATAGGTTTGGAAGCCTTGTTTTTGGTGGAGGCGATGTTTTATTGCCTATGATGCTAGATCAATATGTAGCAAGACCCGATAACATAAAAATAATTAAGAAAAACCCAGGAATTATTAAAATAGATAAATCGCAACTACTCACAGGATATGGTATTGTTAAGGCAATTCCTGGTCCTGTATTTTCTTATGCCTCTTATATGGGAGGCTTAGCATTACAGGAAGATGGAAGAAAAAAACAATTGTTGGGATGTATAGTAGCTGGTACTGCTATATTTTTACCAAGTATATTATTAGTAATGTTTTTCTTTCCTATTTGGCAAAATATAAAAAAATATGTTGTCTTTTTTAGAGCACTAGAGGGAATTAATGCAGTAATAGTAGGTGTAATGTTAGCGACAACCTTATTTTTAATAAATCAACTAAACATAACAACATTTAGCACAACATCCTTTTTTGAAATTGGTATTATCCTTTCTACCTTTTTGTTATTAAATTTTACTAAAATAGCAGCTCCAATAATAGTATTAATTTCTTTATTATTCGGATGGGTTTTCTAAGGAATTATTATAATATCCATTATTTATTATTTCTTCCATAATTATATCCGGGACTAAATAACGGATAGATTTTCTGTGCTTTATTTTATGTCTAATTTGTGTAGCAGAAATATCAAGCAAAGGCGCCGATATAAGTATAGTATTTTCTGAGATAGGCTTTATTTCCTCAAAACCCGGCCTCGTAAAAAGCAGTATCTGAAAATTATTTAAAATATAGTTAGCGTTCTTCCACTTATTAATATTTTGATATCCATCACTTCCAATAATTAAAGAAAACACACGACCAGGGTAACGTTCTTGTAAATGGATTAAAGTGTCACATGTATATGAAGGACGAGGTAAACTAAACTCAATATTATTCGCCTTAAGTTTTCTGCTTCCTTCAATAGCCAATCGAACCAATTGTAGACGATGGCTTTCATTTAATAAAGTGTTGTTTTTTTTAAATGGATTTTGTGGAGTTACAATAAACCAAACTTCATCTAAATCAGTTTCTTCTACAACATGATTAGCAATAATTAAATGACCTAAATGTATAGGATTAAATGAACCAAAATATAAACCAATATTCATATTATAAAAAATAAAGTTATATAATCTCTTCTACAATAACGCTTTCGGCTTCGTTTATTCTTAAACTTAATGTATATCCCGCAACTAATATTGAAATAGGGTCTTTTAAAGGGGCTATTTTTTCTACTGTAATTATTTCTCCAGGAATACAGCCCATTTCCATTAATTTAAGATAAAGATCTTCGTTTTCAAAAGCGCGAATTATCACTTTCGACCCAACAGTAATTTCAGAAAGCCTTTTAAACATATAAAATTTTATAAAACATAAAGGTAAGTCTCTAATAAAGATATTATTTTCGATAAAAGAAACAAACACCCAAAATAAATCATCGAAAACAGCAATGGATATTCACTTTTGTTTTTTAAAGAGTATAAGTTTAAGTAATAGAACAAAGCTTAAAGCCTTTCTGGTAAAGCTTTCTGAAGAAGAAAAAACAAAAGTTGAATCGTTAACGATTGTTTTTTGTTCAAACCAATATCTGTTAGACATCAATAAGCGCTTTCTAAAACACGATTATTATACAGATATTATAACGTTTGATTTAACCTCAAAGGGAAGTAAAGAAAAAACTGCTGAAATTTATATTAGTACAGACCAGATAAGGAAGAATGCAGCTGATTTTAATACAACCATAGGGAATGAATTACATAGGGTTATTTTTCATGGCGTTTTACACCTTTGTGGCTATAATGATAAGTCTCGTCGACAAAAAGAGAAAATGACCGAAAAAGAAAATAAGTATTTGGCCAAATACAGGAGCCATAAATAAAAGTTTCACGTGGAACAATAATTTACCCGACACAGCTTGTTTCACGTGAAACAACCATCTCTTATTCAGCTTTAATTAGGCTATAAATAATCTTTTAATTAAAAAAGCTCCGTCTTATCTTTGTAAGTATGTTTCAAGAATATGATGTTATTGTAGTTGGCGCTGGTCATGCGGGTTGTGAAGCTGCTGCAGCGGCCGCCAACATGGGAAGTTCGGTCTTGTTAATTACCATGAACATGCAAACCATTGCTCAAATGAGCTGTAATCCTGCAATGGGTGGTATTGCAAAAGGACAAATTGTTAAAGAGATTGATGCGCTAGGAGGATATAGTGGAATTGTTACCAATAGAAGTATGATTCAATTCAGGATGCTTAATCGCTCAAAAGGCCCAGCCATGTGGAGCCCAAGGGCGCAAAGCGACAGAATGTTGTTTGCAACTACATGGAGAGAGGTGTTGGAACAAACTCCAAACCTTGATTTTTATCAGGACACAGTAAACGAGTTGATAATAAAAGATGGCGCAGCCGTGGGCGTAATCACCGGACTTGGCCACCGAATAAGATCGAAGTCTGTAGTATTAACCAATGGAACCTTTTTAAACGGGGTGATACATATTGGAGAAAAAAACTTTGGCGGAGGACGTGTTGCAGAAAAGGCGGCATTTGGAATCACAGAACAGTTGGTTTCGCTTGGTTTCGAAAGCGATAGACTAAAAACGGGAACACCCCCAAGAATTGATGGAAGGAGTTTGGATTATTCTAAAATGGAAGAGCAAAGGGGTGACGATGAAGTTGTTGGGTTTAGCTATTTAGAAAAACCAACCTTAAAGAAGGAAAATCAAAAAAGCTGCTGGATAACGTATACTAGCCAAGAGGTGCACGATATATTAAAAACGGGTTTCAACTCTAGCCCTATGTATCAGGGAAGAATTCAGGGGTCGGGACCAAGATATTGCCCTAGTATTGAAGATAAAATAAATAGGTTTGCAGAGAGAGACAGACATCAGTTGTTTGTAGAGCCCGAAGGTTGGAATACGGTAGAAATTTACGTAAATGGATTTTCAACTTCCTTATCAGAAGAGATTCAAATTCAAGCACTTAGGAAGGTTCCTGGGTTTGAAAACTGTAAAATGTTTAGACCTGGTTATGCAATTGAGTATGATTATTTTCCACCAACCCAATTAAAATTTAGCTTAGAAACAAAACTAATTAAGGGATTGTTTTTTGCGGGACAAATAAACGGTACAACCGGTTATGAAGAAGCCGCTTGCCAGGGATTAATGGCGGGGATAAATGCACATCAAATAACAAAAAAGCTAGCGCCTTTAGTGTTAAGCAGAAGCGAAGCATATATAGGCGTGTTAATTGATGATCTCATAAATAAAGGAACAGACGAGCCATACAGAATGTTTACAAGCAGAGCAGAGTATAGAACACTATTGAGACAGGACAACGCAGATATGAGGCTAACGGAAATTGGTTATAAAATAGGTTTAGCAACACAAGAAAGAATGGAAAGGTTGATATATAAAAAACAACAAGTAGAAGAAATTAAAGTAACAATCGGAAAAAGAAATATAGAACCAGAAAACGTAAACGAATATCTAAGTTTAGTGTATTCATCACCGTTAGTATCAAGACAAAAAATAAGCCAACTCTTATTAAGGCCGGGAATTAATTTAAAAGAAATGATCCAAAATATTCCAGAGCTAAATGATTTAATGGGACACTATGAAAATGAAATTATTGAACAGGTCGAAATTCAAATAAAATACGAAACCTATATCCAAAAAGAAAAGGAGTTGGTTGGAAAAATGAGCCAACTAGAAAATTTATTAATTCCAGATAATTTTAATTATAATAAACTAGTTTCATTAAGCAACGAAGCAAGACAAAAGTTCACAAAAATTCAACCGCGGACGCTTGGTCAAGCTTCCAGAATATCTGGAGTTAATCCAAGCGATGTTCAAATATTAATGGTATTCATGGGAAGATAAAAAAACTATGAAAGAAAAAGTAATCATAAAAATAGAAGAGGAATTAAAAATAGAAAAAATTAAAATTAGCTCATTTGATTTTAATAGACCGTGGGGTGGTTTTTTTGTAATAGATGAAAGCTCTACCACCTTATTTGTAAATAAATATTTTCCGGAACTTGAAAAAGATAATATATCGGCTGAAAAAATAAGTCCTAAAATATTATTTGTATCTCCGAATAAAAAACTTAGTTGGCAATATCACCAGAGGCGTTCAGAAATATGGAAACTTATTGAGGGAGAGGCGGCAATCATTAAAAGTAAAACAGACGAAGAAACAGAACAAGAGCTATTAATAAAAAACAAAATCATAATACTGGGTCAGGGAGAAAGACACCGGCTAGTTGGGTTAAACGAGTGGGGTATTGTTGCAGAAATATGGAAACACACCAATCCGGAAATGCTAAGCGATGAAAATGATATTATCAGGGTTTCCGATGATTTTGGGCGTTAGTAAAAGCAGCCAGTTTTTTAAGCTACAAAAATGTAGAAAGCTTTAAAAAAGTAAAATAATAAACATCCCTATTTTTTAAGTCACCTCTTTTTTCACCAAGTCTTTTTTTAAAAGGAACCCCATCTTGTCTAAAAGACAATTCGGCAGAAGGCGCCCCATATGTCTCCTGAAGTTTATCCAAAGAAACATAACTAGAACTCACATCATCAAGATAATCGGTAAAAATAATATGATAATCAAACTCATAACTTAACGTAATCTTGTTTGTTAGCTCATATTTAAAACCAACCCCAATTGGCAAGCAAAGCTGAGATAAAGCATATTTTTTTCTGTTCGGAAAATCTGGAAGACCTTGACCTTCGGTACAAATAGGCTGAAGAAAAACCTTGTTATTTAATTTATCAAAAGCATAGGGATTGAAGTTATAAATACCTACACCAGCAAACAGATATGGGGTATAATAATATTCTTCCCAGCTATTAATGTTAAACTCACAGCCAAGACTGTACTCAGAAAGCTTGGTTTTAAAACTAAGGTTTCTTTGAATTAATTCAGGGTCTTTGTTTTTTGAATCATTAGCATATAGGCTCCCAAAACTAACCCCCCCCCGTAAAGAAAAATGGGGAGATAGCGTATATTTTATATTTCCCCCTACAAGTAAGGCAGGTCTACTTAAAGGAAAATTGCCTTGAACAAGATCCCCGTTATATGAAGAAGCGCCCGAAAAAGCTTCAATAATCCAATTGCTATTATCCTGCCCTCTGACAGAAGGAGAAAAGAAGAAAAAAAGCAAAAGAATATATTTCATAATAAAAAGCCTACAGATTATAGCAAAGGTATTAGTAAAACGAAAAAAGACATAATGTATTGTAGCACAACTTTATAATATAAATCATATATTTGAATCAACCCCCCAAAAACTATGAGAAAGGCAATTTTAGTATTATTATTATTATCTAACTATTCTTTTGCACAAAAGAACAATATTATTAAAATAAACACAGGAGCATTAATAATAAAAAACTATAATTTAATTTATGAAACAGCAATTGGTAAAAACGTTTCGTTTTCATTAGGATTAAGGTATATGCCAAAATCTGCAACACCGTTTAAACCAACAATAGCAAATATGGTTAAGAGTCCAGATTTTAATATTGATAATTTTAAAATGGGGAATACGGCGGTAACTCCGGAGCTCAGGTTTTACATGGGTAGAAAAAAAATGAAGGGTTTTTATTTAGCACCATATGCTAGATATGCTACTTTTGATTTTACCTTTCCTGTAAATCGGAAAGGCTATACGGGCCCAATGGACTTTGTAAACCCTATTGTATTAAACGGAAAAATAAGTTCTTATAGCGCTGGTTTATTAATGGGCGTACAAAGTAACCTTTCAAAGCGATTTGTTTTTGATTTTTGGTTATTGGGTGGTCATTATGGAAAA
>CANICR010000085.1 GCA_947466405.1 Chitinophagaceae bacterium
GTTATCCTTTCTGGTTTATCCGATACTACTAATTATTATTACAAAATATATAGCTACAATGGTAGCGGTTCAAATATTTCTTATTTAACGAGCTCAATTTTATCAGGAAATAAGTCAACATCATCTGTTGCAGCACCTGTGTTAAGCACGGCTTCAAATATATATTCTAACGCATTTACAGCAAACTGGTCAGGATCTTCCTCTTGTGCCAATTCATATTCTATACAAGCAACCAGTATTGTAGATAGTTTTGAAAACAATCAATTAAAATTCTTTACAGCTGCAAAGATTACCGGTTCCGGTAATCCTACTTTTTATTCAGGTTCAAATACCGGAGGTTCTCCCGCTACAAGCTATTCGGCTACTGGTTTATCTGGTTATGGAGCGAGCAATTGTACTGTAGCACTTACCTCTGGGCCCATTAACAGTATTTCAAATAAATATACCGGACTAAGTTTTAAACTAGCCGCATTTTCTGTTGGTAGTCTTACCAATGGACCTGATCCGGCAGATATTGTTAAGATAGAAATTAGCCCGGATAATGGTGTTAATTGGTACAACACTTTAAGTATATATAACGATTTAAATATAAATAATATCACGTGGTCTTATTCCGCAACAGGTACTGCTGCTACTGTTTATGATGGGGATGCTAATCCAACAATTGTAAGAAGCAGTGCAGTCACTGGATATTTAAATGTAGCAACAGGCCCTTCAACAATTATAATTACCGGACTTCCTGCTTCAACGGACATGAGGGTAAGAATAACTATGGGCACAAATGCTACAAATGAATTGTATACTATTGATGACTTTAAAATGATTAGTACTACCACAGGTATATCATCTAATTCAAGTTCTTATACCCTTACTAATCTTACGGGCGGTTTAAATTACAATTATCAAATTACGGCTGTTGGAACCAATTCATCAGCCACTTCAAATTCAATAAATACGGTAACTACGCCTGTTCAAATCCCTACACTTGGCGCTACTTCTGTATCGGCTATTTCTAATAATAGTGCTAATTTTAGTGGCAGTGTTGTTAGCATTGGTTCTACAAGTTCAATTTCTCAAAGAGGGTTTTCATTAAGAACCACGTCTTCTGATAGCGTAAGAATTGCAGATGTTGCAACGTCTACAGGAGCATATTCTAAAACTATTGATACTTTATTACCAGAAACAAGATATTATGTAAAAGCCTATGCCACAAATGCAGAAGGTACAGGGTATTCTCCTGAAATAAATTTCTATACAAGGTCAAATCCGCCTCTTACACAACCAACGGATTTAGTAGCAACGCCTTACTCTTCTAGTCAAATAAATTTAAGTTGGAATATTGGAACATTCCCTTCAACTGGCGCATCACAGAAGCGTTATTTATTATTGAGAGCGACTGCACCTAACGTACCCGTATTTACCGGAACAGATGGCAATGCCCCAACGGTTGATAATAATACCACAATCGTTAATTCCTACGTAGCATTTGATTCTGCTAATCAAATAAATAGTGCAAATGCTACCGGTTTAGTTGTCGGACAATCGTATAATTTCCTATTAATTCCTTATTCCGTTAAAGATACTTTGTTAACAGCAACCTATAGTTATTTAACAGCTGGGGCATTAACTACAAGCGGAACCACTTCATTGGTTAATTCACCTGTATTATCAAATTCTACAGTTACTAATATCACAAACATTAGCGCAACATTAGGAGCATCCGTAGATTCAACCGGTTCGGGTGATATTGTTGTACGAGGAACGGTATATAGTCTTAATTCTCCTGTGGGAATCAATGACAATGCACAGCAGGAAGGTCAAACATCATTAGGAGTATATACTCAAAATCGTATTAATTTACAACCGGAGTCCAAATATTATTTCGCTGGTTATGCATTAAACGATCAGGGAGGAATTGCCTTTAGTCCTGAATCTAGTTTTTACACATGGTCAAATCCTCCATTAACGGCACCAACTTCGTTAGTGGCTACTCCTATCTCTGGAACATCAATTAAATTAACCTGGAATCCTGCAACTTTCCCATCAACGGGAGCTACAGCAAAGAGATATGTTTTATTGCGTGCATTGTATCCAAATGTACCAGAATTAACTAATACTAATGGTCAAACAATCACTGCTGACTCTTTGATTACAACAATTGTAAGTAAATCAATAAATGGAGATTCTACAACATACACCAATACAGGGTTAGATTCTAACAAAAGATATGTTTACAAGTTAATTCCTTTCGATTGGGATTTAGTTAATGGAGAAACACGTAACTTTTTAATTACAGGTGCTCCTATTGCTGACACTACTACGTTTGCGTTAGAGCCTTCAGCTTCGCCATCGTCATTAAGTTTCAGTAATATTACTTGTAATGGTATGACATTAACTTGGAAGAGGCCTACAACATCAACTGCAGTTGGTTACATTGTTTTACAGTCAACAGGAGCTAATAGCCCTGATACCGATCCTTCTTCAGGCGTTGTTTATGCTGCAGGAAATAGTATTGGAAATGCTGTCGTTTCTTATGTTGGATCAGATACTAGTTTTGTCAATGCAACATTAACAGATGGTACTTACTATAATTATAAAGTGTATGATTTTAATGGTTATGGCCCTGGAAATATTTCTTACAGAAAATCATCTCCAGCTACTGGAGTTCAGGCAACCCTTGCTCCTTCGGCACCAACAGCAACTGCCGCTACAGGTATAGAATTAACTAGTTTTGTTGCCAATTGGAATGCAATGAATACTTGCTCAAATGGAGGGTATTTGTTAGATGTTAGTAAAGACTCGGTGTTTTATAATACAGATTCTTCATACAGAATAATTGCTTCAGAAGATTTTGAAAACTCAATGTCTTTGTTTACCGTAGTAAATGGAAGGTACTATACGGGTAATAATGCTGGCGGAACACCTGCTACAAGCTACTCTGCATCTGGGTTATATGGTTATGGTGCAAGTAATACAACAGCTGTAATTACTTCTGAACCCATTAATACAAGTAAATACGGCAAAACAAAATTAAGATTTAAGCTTGCTGCTTTTTCTGTTGGAGTTACATCAAACGGTCCAGATGCTGCGGATGAAGTTAAAGTAGAGGTTAGTCCAGATAATGGCGCAACATGGTATAGTACATTAAAAATAACAAACGGAGCATCGAATGTTTCATGGTCGTTTACTGCAACAGGTATTGCTTCGGCTGTTTATGATGGTGATAATAATCCAACAATAGCAGTTAGTACTACCACCGCAACTGCAACTACACCAACAGGTCCGGGCACAATTGAAATAACCGGTCTACCATCGGTAGATAAATTAAGGGTAAGAATTTCTATGACTACAAACGATGCTACAGATAAAGAGCTTTATGTTATAGATAGCTTATCGGTTTTGGGCTACCCTGGTTCTTTTATACCTCCTTATAGTGGATATACCGTTGCATCAGGAACTTCTCAAGTAGTAACTGGATTAAATGCTAATAGTAATTATTATTACAGGGTTCGTACAAATGGTTCTAATTCAAATTCATTGCCATCCAATGTTATTGCTGTAAAAACACAAACAGGTTATCCTGATTTGTCTATTCCTACAGCTTCGTCTATTACGCCAACAAGTGCCATATTGGGTGATACTGTAAAAACAGCGGGCGGTTCTCTAACTATTTCAGATAGAGGCACAGCTTATAAAACAACTGCTGGAGTTACAGCTACAGATAATGGTTTATCGGAAGGGGGAACAACTATTGATGCTTATTCGCATACAAGAGATGGTTTAACTCCTCAAACAAAATATTATTTTGTTGGATACGCTACCAATAGTTATGGTACAGGGTTATCTTCTGAATTAAGTTTCTTTACATTATCAAATCCACCACTTAGTCCGATTGATGCATTAACTGCTACAACGTTCTCTGGTGACCAGATAAGCTTGTCATGGACATCAGCTACTTTCCCAACTTCAGGTGCTTCTGCAAAAGGGTATGTAATTGTTCGTGCAGTTTACCCAAATGTGCCAAGCCTAAGTAACAGCAACGGACAAGCGCCAGTTGCAGGGCCCAACTCAACAATTGTTAGTTCAACGATTGCAGGAACTGCTACATCGGCATTAGCTGAGGGGCTTTCTGGAAATGTGGATTACAACTTTATTGTAATTCCATTTACTTGGGATGGATCTAATACCGGCACAAAAAATTATTATACAACAGATGCCCCAACAGCTCACGCCATTACTTTAACTCCAGTTGTTGCAGGTGTAGCCACTGATTTTAGTGCAAGTTCCATTACATGCAATGGGATGACTATTTCTTGGACACCAGGCGCGTTGGCTGACGGTTCTCTTGTGCTTCAAACTGTTGGTAATACATTACCAAATACAAGTCCTTCAATTGGTAATTATTATTCAGTTGGAGATTCTATTGGTAATGCAAAGGTTGTGTATGTTGGCACAGGCAGCTCATTTGCTCAATCATCATTAATCGATAGCACAAAGTATAATTATAAAATATTTAGCTTCAATGGCATTATTGGAAACGCTAGTACAACTGCCTATTTAACTTCCTCAACATTGTCAGGTAGCGCTACAACAAATAAAGCGGCTACACCTTTAGCAACAGCTGGCACTAGTGTTGGTTCACATTCGTTTACCGCTAATTGGAATGCGGCTAACTGTGCTAGTAGCTATTTGCTTTATGTAAATTATTTAGCGTTAACTCAAAACATTGCTGTATGGACATTCCCAGTAACGGGTTTAAACTTAAATGCTGATACTGCATTATCTAACGCAAACAATAAAACAAAAGCTATTTCTCTAATTTCTTCTGCAACACTTCCTTCTTACGCTTCTTCTAGTGGATTAACTACCTACGCAGTAAGTCAAACTGGTTGGAATACACCTGGTAGATACTGGCAAGTGCTTGTTAATACAAAAAATTATACAGATCTAACATTATCCTCAATACAATATTCATCCAATACTGGTCCGCGTAATTTTAAGGTTCAATATAAAATAAATAGTGCAGGTACGTGGACAAATATTGCTGGGGGAGATAGTATTATAATAAAAGCAACAACCTGGTCTGGGGCATTAAATAATCTACCTCTTCCATCAGCTTGTAACGATAAGGATTCGGTATATATACGCTGGTATAATAAAGACACTCTTAAAGCGGACACAACCACTTCGGTTGGTATAGGATCAGGTGGTACAAACAGAATAGATAATATTTATATCAAAGGCAACACCATTTTTCCTGTGTCTCAATATAATGGTGTAAATGTTTCCGGCACATCAACAACGGTTACTGGTTTAAATTCATTAACTACCTATTATTATGAATTAAAAGCACAAGGCGCAAGCGGAACAAACTCAAATGCCTCTAATGTGATAACCGTTCAAACGGTTGCTGATCCTGCCACTGCAGATTATAGAACAAAGGGAAGCGGAAGCTTTACGGATGTAAATATTTGGGAGTATAATTACGACGGTGTTAATTATTTGCAAGCTCCAAATGCTCCAGATTCAAATAATAATATTACTATTCGTTCAACTGATTCTGTATACATGAATACCAATTTGGTGATGAATACCAATAAAACATTTATAGACAGTGGTAAAATTGATGTAAACACAAAAGTAATTTCTGGGGTAGGGTCATTTACTCTAGCCAATGGAGGTACAATAATCACTGCTAATAGCGGCGGCTTGTATACAAATACAAGCGGCGTATTAACTGGAAGTATTAACACAAGTACAAGATCATTTGCAGCAGGGGCCAATTATACTTTTAATGGTTCGGTAGAACAAGCTACAGGTAGCTTACCGTCAACTGTAACAGGTAAAGTGTTGATTGATAATGCAGCAGGTGTATCGCTGTCTTCATTAACCATTAATACCCCTGGTTCTGTAACTGTTGCTACAAATAGTAGGCTAATATTTGGAACAGCCGCATCTACTAAATCAGTTTTAGGGACAGGAGATTTTATTGCAAAATCAGGCGCTACGCTTGTCATTACAAATGCGAATGGTATTGTAAACGGAAGTACTGCAAGTGGCAACGTGAGGGTATCGGGCATACGTACTTTTGAAAATAACGTCAATTATGAATTCAATAAAATAGATACGCTTACGTTTGCTTCTTCCCAATTTGGTTCGGCATTTGGTACGGAGATTACCAGTATTAATAACCTTACAATAGTAAATAAAAACGGAGCCAGCTTATCAAGTAGTAACATAACTGTAAATGGAGTGTTATCATTGGTTTCAGGTAAATTAAAAACGGGCAATTATACGTTAAAAGTTGCAACCGGTGGATCTGTTACAAGAAACGACTCAACATGGGTTATTGGTAATTTAGAGAAACCGATTTCTACAGGTTCTTCTACTGTTACTTATGAAGTAGGTCAGGATAGTTTGTTATATACCCCTATTGTCTTGAACTTTAATAATGTCACTGTACCAGGAAGTGTTAGAGCAAATGCTAAATCAGGAATTTATCCTTATGCTATGGGGTCTGCATTAAGCACAACCAATTGCTTAAACTTTTATGCAGCGTTATTAAATACAGGAGTGGTATTTGATAGTTGTTCTGCTACAATAAATTATTTTAATCCAAATAATTTGCTAGGAACTGCAAACTATCAAACCATGCTGTTAGGCAACTTTAATGGCGTGTCTCTTTCTCTTCCTAATGTAACTGCGAGAACATCAACTTCAATTACATCAGCGGGGCTAACCTCTTTAAATAATTTAGTGCTTGCTGAAATGAGCGACACAATTAGCTATAAGGTTAAAGCATTCTTAGAAGGTTCATATATTGGTAATCAAACCATGTCTGCAACATTAAACAATCCAGACCTAGGTCCAATTAGTACAGATCCTTCAGCAACAGATACTATTACGATTAATTTATGGAGTCCTAATAGTTTAAGCGATGCAAACCCTACCTATAGTTATAAAAGGGTGCTTCACTCAAACGGCGTAGCAGATGGCATCAATTTTCCTAGGGCTTTGTATAATAATAGTTATTATATCGCCGTTAAGCACAGGAACAGTATAGAGACATGGAGTGCAACGCCTGTAATGATATTGACTTCAGGATACGATTTCACATCATCTTTATCACAAGCATATGGAGATGGTACAAATCCACCGTTGAAGAGTATGGGTAATGGAGTGTATGCGATCTATGGTGGGGATGTGAATCAGGATGGTACGGTAGATGGAAGTGACATGGGATTAACGGAGAATGATGTATCAGCGTTTGCGTTTGGCTATAATGTGACGGATTGTACGGGAGATGGAGCGAGTGATGGATCTGATATGACGTTGATAGAGAACAACACATCATTATTCTTATTCATGGCGCGTCCATATTAAAATAAAAAAATAAAGTAAAGTAAAAAAGCATCTAATAATTAAAATATAA
>CANICR010000086.1 GCA_947466405.1 Chitinophagaceae bacterium
AGTAAATCTAAAAGCCTGCTTAATTTGTTTTTAATTGGATTTCTTGGGGGGTTGGTGGCATTACTCACTCCTTGTGTTTTTCCAATGATACCTTTAACAGTTTCTTTTTTCACCAAAAAAGCAACATCCAAAAAAGCGGGTATTTCAAATGCATTCCTTTACGGGCTATTTATTTTTATTATTTATATTTTATTGAGTCTCCCTTTTCATTTTTTAGATACAATAAATCCAGAATTTCTAAATAACATTTCTACGAATGTGTATTTAAATATTTTATTTTTTATAGTTTTTGTAATATTTGCTTTTTCTTTCTTTGGATTTTACGAAATAACACTTCCTTCAAAATTTTCGACAGGCGCTGATAGCAAAGCAGGATCAGGAAATATTCTAGGAATATTTTTCATGGCATTAACCTTAGCCTTGGTTTCTTTCTCCTGCACTGGCCCAATATTAGGATCATTGCTTGCAGGATCTTTGGTGTCTGATGGAGGCGCAATGCAGTTGACAGCTGGTATGGGAGGTTTTGGTTTGGCTTTAGCTTTGCCTTTTGCGCTATTTGCTATGTTTCCTCATTGGTTGCAATCGTTGCCAAAATCTGGCGGATGGTTAAATACCGTTAAAGTTACATTAGGTTTTTTGGAATTGGCATTGGCATTTAAATTTCTTTCTAATGCCGATTTAGTAAAACATTGGGGATTGTTGAAACGTGAAATATTTATTTTGCTATGGATATTAATAGGGATTGGATTATCTCTTTATTTATTTGGCCTCTTAAAATTTGCTAAAGATTCGCAGAAATTACAATTATCTAATGGAAGAAAAATTTTTGCCACGATAGTTGCTCTTTTTACAATTTATCTTATTCCTGGCGTAACAAATACATCATGGGCTAATTTGAAATTAATAAGTGGATTTCCCCCGCCATTATATTATAGTATCTATGAAAAGGAGAGTGATTGCGTGTTAGGATTACATTGTACAAAAGATTATGAAGAAGCATTAGAAATGTCTAAAGCTGAGAATAAGCCCATATTATTGGATTTTACCGGTTATGCCTGTGTTAATTGCAGAAGAACTGAAGAGAATATTTGGAGTGACCCTGATGTGTTTAAACTCATGAATGAAAAATTTATTGTAGTATCATTATATGTAGATGACAAGAAATTGCTACCTAGTTCAAAGCAATTTATTTTTACTTCCAAAGAAGGTATAAAAAAAGAAATCAATACAGTAGGGGATCAATGGGCTACTTTTGAAACTGAAAACTTTGCTAATAATGCTCAGCCATTGTATGCGATAATCAATAACAAAGAAGAATTATTAAATCACCCAGTTGGATATACGCCTGATCGTAAAGATTATTTGAAATGGCTTCAGTGTGGAGTAGAAACGTATTATAGAAAATAAAAAAAAAAGTCCCTGAAATTTCAGGGACTTTTTAAATCAGCAAACATGACAATTCGATTATAAAGCGATTTGTTTTTCTTTCATCATTTTTCTTAAGTTTAGTAACGCATAACGCATTCTGCCTAAGCAAGTATTAATACTTGAATTTGTAAGGGTAGCGATTTCTTTAAAACTTAAATCAGCATAGTTACGTAAGATAATTACTTCTCTTTGATCTTCTGGTAACATATCGATCATCTTTCTCACACGATCATTTGTTTGACTTTCCATGACTTTATCTTCTGAGCTAGATTCTGAAAAATTCAATACTTCAAAAATATCATGATTATCGCTAGTTTTTATACTAGGACTACGCTTTACTTTTCTAAAATGATCCACACATAAATTATGAGCAATTCTTAAAGCCCAAGGTAAAAATTTACCTTCTTCAGAATAACGACCAGTTCTTAATGTGTCTATTATTTTAATAAACAGATCTTGAAAAAGGTCTTCCGCCAAATACTTATCTTTTACCAATAGGTAAATAGAGGTAAATATTTTGTTTTTGTGACGTTCAACTACAACTGAAAGTGAATTTGAATCGCCATTGATGTAAGCATGAATTAATTCTTGATCGGTTAGGTGGGTAAGATTTTTCATGGTTATTAGTTTTATGGTTTGGATTTAGATTTTTTACTTTTCGAAGTTTTAAAAGCAGTAGTTAAAATTTAGGGTTACTTATCTTTTTTCTACTTCGATTGGTTATTGTTTACTAAAGGTAGAGTTAAAAATTACCCGCCCAAATAATTTAAAACAAAAAATGGCGTTATCTCAAAAATAGAGTACTAGTGCTCAGAAAGGGTACGTAAATCTACGCAGTATATTTTCCACAATCGTTAAATTTACTAGTATTAACCACATTCTTGGAGTATTTTCGCGTAGATATATGAAAATCCAAAAATCAAAATTGCAGCCAACAGTTATACCTACTTTTAATAATAATGATATTGTTATTAAAGGAGCTAGGGTGCATAATTTAAAAGACATAACGGTAACCATACCACGTAATAAATTAATAGTTGTTACGGGTGTTTCTGGTTCTGGAAAATCATCCTTGACCATAGATACTTTATTTGCAGAAGGTCAAAGAAGATATGCAGAAAGCTTAAGCTCATATGCAAGACAATTTATGCAAAGAATGAATAAACCAGATGTAGATTATATTCATGGTTTGTGTCCTGCAATTGCAATAGAACAAAAAGTCATCACAAAAACACCTCGCAGTACTGTAGGAAGTATGACAGAGTTGTATGATTATTTAAGATTGTTTTTTGCACGTGTAGGAAAAACAATCTCTCCCATAAGTGGTAGAGAGGTTAAAAAAGATGATGTATCAGATGTTATTAAAGTAATCAATAGTTGTAAAGAAAATGATAAAATACTCATTTTAGTTCCTTTCAAATCTCAAAAGAATAGAAATATAAAAGAAGAGCTTACTATTTTATTGCAAAAAGGTTTTTCTAGAATTTCGTTTAAAAAAGAATCTATCAGGATAGAAGAAATTTTAGAAAACAAAAATCATCCTATTTTTAAATTAAATGGTTCCTTTGCGGATAAGATGTTTATTCTGGTAGATAGGCTCGTTAAAAAAGAATTTGACGAAGATGAATTACACAGAATATCGGATTCAATTGCTAGCGCATTTTATGAAGGGGAAGGATTGATGATGATTGATATAAATGGAAGTAAAACACTTCAGTTTAGTAATAAATTTGAACTAGATGGATTGCAATTTGAGGAGCCTGTTCCTAATTTGTTTTCATTTAATAATCCTTTTGGGGCTTGTCCTACTTGTGAAGGCTTTTCTCATGTGTTAGGAATTGATCCGGATTTAGTTATCCCAGATAAAAGATTGAGTTTGTATGAAGGAGCGGTTGCTCCCTGGAAAGGGGAAAAACTCAGTTCATGGAAAGACGCATTTATTAAAGCTGCCAAAAAATTCAATTTCCCTATTCATAAACCAATTATGGAATTAGATTCAACACAATTGGAAACTCTTTGGAAAGGGAATGAACACGCTCATGGGATTAATGATTTTTTTAAGGAAGTAGAACAGAATCTTTATAAAGTACAATATCGAGTATTATTGAGCAGGTACCGAGGGCGAACATTATGTCACGATTGTAATGGATATCGTTTGCGAAAGGAAGCTTTATATATTAAAATTGCCAATTGCCACATTGGACAACTTTGTCAATGGCCTGTAAAAGATCTATTGCAATGGTTTGATAAACTTAAACTAAGTGAGTATGATCAACAGGTAGCCAAACGTATTTTAATTGAAATCAATCATCGAATTAAAACCCTTATTGATGTTGGCTTAGGCTATCTAACTTTGAATAGATTGGCAAATACTTTAAGTGGCGGAGAAAGTCAACGTATTCAATTAACAAGGAGCTTGGGCAGCAATCTTACTAATTCATTATACATTTTAGATGAACCATCGATTGGATTGCATTCAAGAGATACGGAGCAATTGATTAAGGTGTTGAAAGAATTGAGAAATCTTGGAAATACGGTAATAGTAGTTGAGCACGATGAAATGATGATGAGAGTAGCGGATTATATTATTGACATGGGTCCGATGGCAAGTTATTTAGGTGGCGAAGTAGTAGCTGTTGGAAATTATGATGAAGTGATAAATAATACATTGAGCTTGACTGGAAAGTATCTTTCAGGGGTTTATACAATTGAAGCTCCTAAAAACGTGAGAAAATGGACAAGAAGTGTAATCATTGAAGGGGCTAGTGAAAATAACTTAAAAAATATTAGCGTAGAATTTCCACTGAATATTATTTGCGCGATTAGTGGAGTTAGCGGAAGTGGTAAAACCACATTGGTTAAAAAGATATTATACCCAGCTTTAAAAAAACAAATCAACGAGTTTATCGAAAAGCCGGGAATGTATACATCATTAAAAGGTGATATTGATTTTTCAAAACAAATAGAATTAATCGATCAGAATCCAATCGGCAAGTCAAGTAGAAGTAATCCGATAACCTATATTAAAGCATATGATGAAATCAGAGATCTTTATTCCAAGCAACCATTAAGTAAAATGCGGGGATTTATGCCAAAGCATTTTTCTTTTAATGTAGATGGTGGAAGATGTGATGCCTGTAAAGGAGAGGGAGAACAGGTTGTTGAAATGCAATTTTTAGCCGACGTTCATTTAGAGTGTGATGTGTGTAAAGGCAAACGATTTAAAGAGGAGGTGCTTGATGTTCAATATAATGGTAAAAATATCCATGAGCTATTAGAAATGAGTGTTGATCAGGCTATAGATTTTTTTAAACAGGATGATAAGCAAGGCGCATCAATTGCCAAGGCCATAGAGCCATTGTCTAATGTAGGTTTAGGATATGTAAAATTAGGACAATCTTCAAACACCTTAAGTGGAGGAGAGGCACAGCGGGTAAAACTTGCTTCATTTTTAGGAAAAGGAAAATCTCAGGGGAGCGTTTTGTTTATTTTTGACGAGCCCACAACAGGACTTCATTTTAATGATATTAAAAAGCTATTGACTTCATTTAATGCGTTAGTTGAACAAGGACATTCTATTATTGTAATAGAACACAACACAGATGTATTAAAGAGTTGTGATTGGATTATAGACCTTGGCCCAGAAGCGGGAGAAGCTGGAGGTAATCTTGTATTTGCTGGAACGCCTGCCGATTTGAAAAAGAAAAAGGTTGGGTATACGGCGAAGTTTTTATAGAAATCCGTCTAGCCTCGTTTTGTATGCAACAGTTGTTTGATTTGTTCAGCTGAATAATACAAGGCATTAGTATGTGAATCTGATCTGGTGAAAATATATCGTCCATCAGGTAGAATCAAAATAGAGTTGCCGCATCTACATTTTTCTTTAAAGAAAAATTTGTATAATTCAAGATCCTTATCAATGATTATAGAGGTATTGTATTTCGTTATTTTATTAATATTCTCTCCAGGCTCCCTAAAATTAAAAAATGAAACTCCTGGCCGAGTAGATAAAAGTGTCTCATAGGAAGTTTGAATATATAAAACCTTTGCCTTCATTTCTTCTTCTGTCTTTATATTATCTAGGGTATTCCAGCAGGTTTCATTATTGTAATCATACTTGATGATAATTGTGTCTTGAATAGCTTTGTTGGAAAAATTAGATAAGTATTTTTTTACAGCAGTAAGGCTGGTCTCGTTCAATTTGAAAATTGAAATTCTCTTATTGTCATCAAATCGGTAAAGTGTAGTCTCCGGATGGCAACCCCAAAAAGCAATCATGAGAAATGCAAATAAAATAAAAATGAAACTTGCTTTCATGTAATCGATGTTTATCTTAGCCTATCACTTTCCGCGACAATTTTTTTGTCTTTAGCAATTCCTTTCACTGCAAGTAATAAAAAAATAATTATTAATAATTGAAGTGATGAGCCAATAGAGAAAGAACCTTCTTTAAAAAGCTTAGTAGTAATACAATAGTAATAAATCAAGGATAGTTCAAGCAGCAGCGTGGTTATGCAAAATTTTATTTGAACTTTTCTATTGCTGAATAAAAAAATACTGACAAAAGAAAGCACTGCAATACAAATGGTAAGCACATTGGAAATGATAGAGTACATTCCATTGATTTCCAAATAGTGATTGGCCAATGGCGCATCAATGGAATTCGGTATTATATTTCCTGAGTAAAAACCAACTTTCAATCCGGCGAAAGCGCAGATAGAAGCAAATAACAACCAAATTGTTTGAATACGTTGTATCATAATTTCTGCTTTATTAGGTTCGTTAATCTTTAATTAACTGGATTAATGAAATTACAGGCACATAAGCTTTTCAATAAAAAACTAACCAATTTCAGGGTAAAGAGGAAATTGATTCATGAAAATTTGAACTTCTTCTTTCACGCTTGAAATAGTTTCTTCATTGTCGATATCCATCAAAATGCGATCAATAAAATCAACAATTGTTTGCATGTCTTTTTCTTTCATGCCTCTGGTAGTTACAGCAGGAACGCCTACTCGAATACCACTAGTTACAAAAGGACTTTTATCATCAAATGGAACGGCATTTTTATTTAAGGTAATATGAGCTCTATCTAAAGTTTCTTGTGCTTTTTTTCCTGTAATATTTTTGTTGCGAAGGTCAATGAGCATTAAATGATTGTCTGTTCCGCCGCTAATGATTTGATACTCTTTTTTCATAAATGCTGCAGCCATTGCCTGTGCATTTTTTTGTACTTGAGTAATGTACGTTGTAAATTCATCAGATAGCAATTCGCCAAATGCAACAGCTTTTGCAGCGATAACATGTTCAAGCGGACCACCCTGAGTCCCAGGAAATACAGCCATATCAATTAAGTGGCTCATCATTCTAATATTTCCTTTTGGATCAGTTAATCCAAATGGGTTTTCAAAATCTTTTTTCATTAAGATGATGCCACCTCTTGGTCCTCGTAATGTTTTATGAGTAGTGCTGGTTACGAAATGACAATGTTCAAAAGGAGAAGATAATAAACCTTTGGCAATTAATCCGGCAGGATGAGCCATGTCACATAATACAAATGCATTGATTTCATCCGCTACTTTTCTGATTCTTGCATAATCAATATCCCGACTATAAGCAGAAGCTCCGCAAATAATTAATCTTGGTTTTTCTTTTCTTGCTTTTTCTTCTAGCATTTCATAATCAATCAAACCTGTTTCTTTTTTTACGCCATAAAAAAATGGGGTATAAAATTTCCCAGAAAAATTAACGGGTGATCCATGAGTAAGATGTCCGCCCATACTTAAATCAAGGCCTAATATCTTATCTCCTGGCTGAAGAATAGAAAGCATTAATGCAGCATTGGCTTGAGCGCCACTATGAGGCTGTACATTTGCATATTCGCAATTAAATACTTTTTTTATCCTGTCGATTGCTAATTGTTCTACTTGATCAACAATTTC
>CANICR010000087.1 GCA_947466405.1 Chitinophagaceae bacterium
GTTATTACGAATTAACTTTGCCAAAGTTAAGAAAAGGAGGATGGATGATCATTGATAATGTATTGTTTCATGGTCAGGTATTAGAAAGTTCAATCAAAGGGAAAAATGCGAAATCGATTGAAGAATTTAATAATCATATTGCTCAAGATTCCAGAATAGAAAAGGTAATGCTAACAATACGCGACGGAATTACATTAATCAGAAAGCACTGAATTAGTTTGAATACTTTATAAATATATTAATAATGAAAAACACTTTGTTGTTATTTTTATTTCTGTTTATTTGTACTATTGGATTTACTCAAAAAATTTCTATTGAAGAATACCTGAATACTTATCGGGATATTGCAATAGCTGAAATGAAAAGATTGGGTGTGCCGGCGGATATAACGCTAGCGCAAGGTATATTAGAAACCGAAAATGGAAATAGCGAACTGGTAAAAAAATCCAATAATCATTTTGGGATAAAATGTAAAGAAACATGGAAAGGCGCCACTGTTTATCATGATGATGATGCAAAAGGCGAATGTTTTAGAAAGTATAACAGTGCTGAAGAAAGTTATCATGATCATAGCGAGTTCCTTAGATACAGACCTAATTATGCAGCACTATTTACTTTAGAAATTACCGATTATAAAGGATGGGCATATGGATTGAAAAAAGCCGGATATGCAACTAATCCAAATTATCCTAAAATGTTGATCAAAACAATTGAAGATTTTCACTTAAACGAATTAGTGGTACAGGCTTACAATAGCAAACCTGTTCAAGGAAAATCAGATAAAAGTGAAGAATCGCTAAGCGCAAAAATCGAAACAAAAAAAGAGCAATTAGTTGAAACCCCTAAAAGCACTATTGTTGATGTTGCCAAGGCATCAGGACTGAAAGCGATCTTTGTTGATAGTGGCGTTTCATTGCTAGCAATTGCAAGTAATGAAAATATCAATTTTCATAAATTACTAGCATACAATGACCTTAAATCAGAAGATATTCTCACACACCCTCAATGGGTATTCTTAGAGGCTAAACTTAAAGAAGCAGAAAAAGATACTTATACTACAACAGGCTTTGAAGATGTTTATGACATTGCTCAAATAAATGCTTTGCAATTAAAGAGATTATTAAAGTATAATAAATTAAAAAGTGGCACTATTGTCAAACCTAATACAATTCTTTTCCTTAGAAAAAAATCGGCCTTTCACAATCACGCAAAAAATAAAAATATAAAAATCCACATAGTACAATCAAAAGAAGGGTTGTATGCTATTTCTAAAAAATACAATGTAACCATAGATGATTTAAAAGAGTGGAATAGTTTAGAATCAAATGATTTGAAAATCGGACAAGAATTAATAATCTCAAAATAAAGAATATGACTCAAATTCAAATTCACGATAAGAAATTCGACACTTATTTATCAGTGCAACAAATAGATGATCAAGTAAAACGTTTGGGAAGTGAAATTAATAGGGACTATAAAAATAAGCGTCCCATTTTTATTGCCATTTTAAACGGTTCATTCATGTTTGCTTCAGATCTTTTTAAAGAACTAACCATTGATGCAGAAATTTGTTTCGTAAAATTAGCCTCATACCAAGGTGTTAAAAGTACTGGAAAAGTAATTTCTTTAATTGGTTTGGATCAAACGATAAAAGACAGGGATGTTGTTATTATTGAAGATATTGTAGACACCGGAAAAACGTTGTATGAATTCTTGCCTAGTTTGATAAGCTTGAATCCAGCTTCAATAAAAATTGCCACATTATTACACAAGCCTGAAGCCTTGGAGCATGCAATAACTTTAGATTATATTGGTTTTAATGTACCTAATAAATTTTTACTTGGATATGGTTTGGATTATGATGGGCTAGCCAGAAATCTTAAGGAAATATATCAACTGGTAGATTAATTTAAAATTTCGCTATGTGTATTTTTTGTACTAATGTCAAACTTTTTGCCCTTGGATATTTATTTTCTAAATTCAAAATCTGCGTTGCTATGGATATTTGATGAATTCATTTCAAAAAAGTATTTATATTAGTATAATTAATCTATTTGAAAAAAGTAACATTATATCTACTTATCCATTTTTTTGCAGTAAATACATATGCTCAATACTATCTGCGCGGAGAAATAAAAAATGAAAAAAATCAACCACTTCCCTTTGCCAGAATATTTATACATTCTTTAAAATTATTTATTAATTCAGGTGCAACAGATGGAAGTTTTGGAATTAATACCCATCAGCTTTATGATTCACTAACCATTATTATTGATGATTATGAACCTGCTACAATTAAAGTAAAGGCTGATGAGTGGCAGAAGATTGTGCTTAAACCTACAGTGTTATCGGCCAGTAAAAATCCTCATAGATTAATCTCATTAACGAACGGCTACAATAATGATGGCGTTGGTCAGTCTTTCAAAGATGATGAAACTTATTTTAAACTTGTAGAGAATGATTTTGTTCAAGCAGATGCGCATTCTAAAACGGCATTTTCTTTAAATGTTAATAAGGCATCATATAGCAATGTCCGACGATTTATTAATATGTCAAGTGAAGTGCCGCCAGATGCAGTAAGGGTAGAGGAACTTTTGAATTATTTTAATTTAAATTATAAAGAGCCTATTAATCCTGCACGGATTTTTAATATTGAATCCAAATTAACTTCTTGTCCTTGGGATAGTAAAGAACAACTTTTATTTATTAATGTTAGTGCAAAAAAGATTGATTTGAAAAATATCCCACCTGGAAATTTTGTTTTTTTAATCGATGTATCTGCAAGTATGGACTTGCCCAATAGGCTTGATCTAATTAAATCGGCCTTTCAATTATTTGTAAAAAATATCCGACCTATTGATTCAGTGTCTATTGTTACGTATGGTGAAAAAGTGGAAGTCGCTTTACAAAAAACGCCTGGATCAAATAAACAAAAGATTTTAGCCGTAATAGAAAACCTACAACCAGCAGGAGAAACACCCGGCGAAATGGGAATTAAAATTGCTTATCAAATGGCATTAAAAGGCTTTATTAAAGGAGGCACTAACAGAGTCATACTCGCCACTGATGGAGATTTTAATGTTGGGGAGAGCTCGGAAAAAGGCTTAGAAGAATTAATGCTAAATCAACGCCAAACGGGGATATACCTAACTATTCTAGGTGTTGGAGTAGGCAATTTGAAAGATTCTAAATTGCAAACTCTGGCAAAAAAAGGAAATGGAAATTATGCATACCTGGATGATATTAATGAAGCCCAAAAGGTTTTTGTTAAGGAATTGACTCAAACATTATATGCAGTAGCAGATAATGTGTCTATGAGTGTTCATTTCAATCCTGGCATAGTAAAAAAGTACAGACTAATAGGGTTCGATAATAAAAAAGAAGCAATAATATCTAATGATAAATTTCTGGAAGGTGGCGAAATTGGAAGTGGAAGTTCCGTAATGGCGATATTTGAAATAATTCCTAATGAAAAAAAGGATACTGAAATGAATAAGTTAGATGAATTGGCTAAACTAACTTTACGGTATAAATCAGGACTCGATAGCTCTATAAAAAAAGAAGTATTTTCTGCTTTGAATAATCCTTGTTTATTAGATAGTGCAGAAAATTACTATCAGTTTGCAGCAGCTGTTACAATGTTTGGATTGAAACTTAAGCAATCGAAATACTTTAAAAATGGTAATTGGTTAATGATAGAATCCTTGGCCAATCATTCAGCAGATAAAAGCAATTACCTCCAAAGTGATTTTTTGAAAATAATAGAAAAAACAAAAAAAATATATAAGGAACCTATAAACAGAAGAAATAAAAAAAGATTTATCCTTTTCTAGCCAAACATCTCTCTTACTTTATCAAAAAACGACTTTTCGTTTTTTTCTGGATTTGGTTTAAAATTGTCCGATTCATTCATTTTCTCCAGCATCGATTTTTCTTCAGGTGTAATATGTTGAGGAGTCCAAACATTAACATGAATGAGCTGATCTCCTTTTTCATAACTATTTACATGGGGAAATCCTTTTCCTTTTAATCTGAATATTTTGCCACTTTGTGTGCCTGGAGGTATTTTTATTTTTGCCCTGCCATCTATTGTAGGCACTTCTATTTGAGTTCCAAAGGTGGCATCTGGAAAAGAAATATGTAAATCATAAGCTACATTTAAACCATCTCTTTGCAATTGTGCGTGTGGTTCTTCTTCAATTTGTACTAATAAATCGCCAAATCCTCCACCTCTTTCTCCAATATTTCCTTTCCCACTAATGCTTAGTTGCATTCCTTCTTGAACGCCTGCCGGAATATCAATACTTACTGTTTCTTCGCCATAAGTTCTACCTTCTCCTTTACAACTATTACATTTTACGGTTATCGTACTTCCATCGCCATTGCAAGTTGGGCAGGTCGTTACTGTTTGCATTTGACCTAGAAAAGTATTTTGTACTATTTTTTTCTGACCGCTTCCGCCACATGTGCTACAGGTTTGTACACTATTTTTATCTTTTGCACCACTTCCGTTGCAAGGAGCACACTTTACGTATTTTTTTATTTTTATTGTTTTGTTTGCACCTTTAGCCATCTCCTCAAAATTCAATTTAATCTTTACCCTAAGATTACTACCTCTAGTGCCACCTGACTGACCCCCACCTCTTCTGCTTCTATTGCCAAAAAAACTTCCAAAACTATCATCACCAAATACATCACCAAACTGACTAAAAATATCATCCATATTCATGCCACCACCGCCTCCAAATCCACCGCCACGGCCACCTTGAGAAAAGGCATTGTGACCAAACCGATCATATTGTGCTTTTTTATCTGCGTCATTTAATATCTCGTATGCTTCTGCAGCTTCTTTAAATTTTTCTTCGGCTGCTTTATCACCAGGATTTCTATCTGGATGAAATTGCATGGCTACTTTACGGTAAGCCTTTTTTATTTCTTCCGTAGAGGATGATTTTGTAATCCCTAATATTTCGTAATAGTCTCTTTTATTTGCCATAAATGTATTAGTACTTCAACTTGGTATTAAATAATGTAATAAGAATTAAAAATCATTTACCTACTACTACTTTAGCAAAACGAATTAATTTTTCATTTAAATAAAATCCTTTTTCCAGTTCATCAATCACTTTGCCTTTGAGTTCCTCAGGGCAATCAATTTCAGTAATGGCTTCATGTTTTTCTACATCAAATTCATGATGTATGCTCTCCATAGATTTTAATCCTTTTTGTTGAAGTATAGCCCTTAATTTATTAAAAACAAGTAATGTGCCTTCAGTAGAATCACTTAATTCACCCGAAGCCTTCAATTGCTTTTCAGCTCTATCAGCATCATCTAAAACTTCTAATAAAGAGGTGATGATTTCTTTGCCAGCTGTTTGCATTAATTCGATTCTCTCTTTCGAAGTTCTACGTTTATAATTATCAAATTCAGCAACTAATCTGAGGTATTTATCTTTTTGCTCCACTATTTCCTGCTTCATATTAGCAAGATCTTCCGCATTTATCTCTACTAAATGAATAGAATTCACCTCTTCATTAGATTCCATACTAGTATCATCATTTATTGGTTCTTTCATTGAGATATTATTTTCTTCCATATTTTTTGTTATTTATTATACAATTCTACTAGACAAACATATTGCCAATTTTAATTTGCAGTCATTTTGACACAATAAATTAATGGGATTAGGTAAAAAGAGCAGGAAATTATCTAGAAACTTGAAATTTTCCTGATTCTAAAACGGCTCCTTTTTTGTCTCTTAATTGATAAATATAAATGCCGCGATAGAACCCCTCTAAATTAATGAAGGTTTTATAGGACAAGTTATTTAGTTCGTACACTCTTTTCCCCATAAAATTGAAAATAATAAGGGAATATTTGCTGTTATATCCTTTTTGAAACTCGAAATTAATAGAAGCGACTGCTGGGTTTGGATAAAAATGCAACATTTTTAATCCAGTTGAATATGTATCAAAGCTATTCTTTGTTTGTGCTTTTGAAACAAAACACAAAAAACATAAAATGGCTATTATGGAGAATGTCTTTCTCATCAGTATAAATATACAATATTTTATCGAATTATTCCCTGAATGTCGTATATATCGAATTAATTTAACTTAATTGAGACAACAACTTAGTAATTGCTTCGAAATTTGGAATATCTCCTGCGCTTTCCAATACTTCAACATACTGGATAATTCCATTTTTATCAATAATAAAAGCGGATCTTTTACTAACCCCTTCCATATTCATATCGGTAAAAAAAGGATAAATAGATTCGTAGGTTGTTGAAACTGTTTTATTGAAATCACTTAGTAATGGGAAGTTGTATTGTTGTTCCTCTTTAAATTTCGCTAAGGTAAAAATAGAGTCTACTGAAATTCCAAGAACCTGAGTATTTGTTGTTGAATATTTCGATAAGTCGTCTCTAACTGCACATAATTCTTTGGTGCAAACGCCTGTAAAAGCTTGTGGAAAAAATAAAATTAATACATTTTTTGAGCCCGCGAAATCATGTAGATTAACTAATTCTTTGGTTGATGAGTATAACGTAAAATCTGGCGCTTTTTGTCCAATGAGCAATGGCATAATGTTATAGTTTGGTTTAATTAAAGGTGTAAAGTTATCAAAGATTTTTTATAATAGTAATGAAAGAGGGATTAAATGCAAAACAAAATATAATGCCAACCGAACCTGCTTGTTTATTGATGCTAAAAATATTAAAACCTAGGACATC
The DNA here is from genome assembly GCA_947466405.1 of Chitinophagaceae bacterium. GTDB lineage: Bacteria > Bacteroidota > Bacteroidia > Chitinophagales > Chitinophagaceae > Ferruginibacter. The sequence goes on from CANICR010000087.1 coordinate 6,738, forward strand.
TTACTGCATCTAGATAGCTATTATTTTTCTTTTTAATTTGGTAGCTTAATGAAACCTCAAATCCACTTTGCCCATTACTATTTCTCTTTAATTCAGTCACAGTTGCATCATAACTTCCTGCAATAGCTATTGATTTAAATTCAATTTTAGCTACAGGAATAATGGCATCATGTAATCTTACATAACTTCCAACATGTAGTAGGTATGAGGCATCTCCATTCATATCGAATAGCTTTACCGTGTAAATACCGCCAATGATAAATTCATTGTTAGTACCCTGTTTACTATAATCAGATTGTAGTGTAAAGTAAGAAGATTCATTATTGCTTATTTTTACACCAATTGATCCAACCCATTTAGGTGTAATTGTTTCGTTATTTAATGTATAAAAAGATGTTTTCTTTGATTTGTTAAAGTGATGATATGCTAATCCGATAATTAAATTGTTATCTTGGTTTTCTCCAATTTGTGAATTCAAACTCATTCCTACACTACCATCAAAATAGGAATATGAAGTATTAGAAAAATTTTCGCCATTGCTGATATCTCTATTATAAGCATTTCCGTCAAATTGATTATTGGTAGTTACTTTACTTTTATCAA
>CANICR010000088.1 GCA_947466405.1 Chitinophagaceae bacterium
CAATAGCAAGGTTTCATTTGATAGAGTGACTGTTTATCGTACGTTACAAACATTTGTTGAAAGTGGTATTATTCATCAAATACCTACAACAGATAACACTATTTTATACGCCTTATGTAAAGATAAATGCGAAGCTGGTCATCACCATGATGAGCATATTCATTTTATTTGTGTTGATTGCGATAAAACAATCTGCTTAGATGAGATTATAATTCCGATAGTAAAACTTCCCAAAGGGTATAAGTCTTTGCAAACCGAAATGGTGGTAAAAGGATTTTGTGATGAGTGTAAAAACTAATTTTTTATCCTATTTTATTCATTTCTGATTTTACAAAATCCATTAAAACTTTAATCGTATCTGGAGAAAAATCAAAAGAGAGTCCCGCTGTTTTATATAACGCTGGCAATGTTTTTGTTCCGCCTAAACTAAGTGCATTGCAATAATTTTCAATGGCCGTTTTTTTATCTATTTTAAACTGTCTCCACATACCAATTGCTCCTAATTGAGCAATGCCATATTCTATGTAATAGAAAGGTACTTCAAATAAATGTAACTGACGCTGCCAGGCATTTGCTCTATATGATTCCAACCCTTCAAAATCTATTATATCATCTGTAAATTCTTTCAAAATAGACATCCATGTTTGTTCTCTTTCTATATTTGTATGTTGGGGGTTAAGATATAGCCAATGTTGAAATTTATCAATGACGGCTATCCAGGGGAAAATGGTGATAACCCTTTCTAGTTGATGTTCTTTAGCCCTTAACAAATCTTCTTCCTTGCTAAAAAATGTTTCCCAATAATCCATGCTGAATAATTCCATCGACATGCTAGCTACTTCTGCTATTTCCATAGGATATTCTTTGAAACCACTCAACTCTAAATGATGCGATAAAAAAGAATGAATAGCATGACCACCTTCGTGAACCATTGTAGTAACATCGTGCATTTGACCGGCGGCATTCATGAAAATGAATGGCGCTCCGCTTTCTGCTAACGGGCAGTTGTATCCGCCAGGTGCTTTCCCTTTTCTGCTTTCTAAATCTAAGTGTTTTAAATCCTGCATTTTCAATAGACAATCTCCAAAAAAAGGATCTAATTTTTTAAAGCAGTCTATTGATTTTTGTAATAATTCATTCCCAGTTTTGAATGGATGTAAAGGCAATATGTCGGCGGGCTGTGCTTCTAGATCCCAAGGCCTTAATGTATCAACGCCTAATTGTTCTTTTTTCTTTTTATAAATTTCATTTACCAATGGCAATACATGTAATTTAACCGCATCGTGAAATTGAAAACAATCTTCTTGGGTGTAATCAAAACGACCAAGTTCTTTAAATCGGTAATCACGGTAGTTTAAAAATCCGGCATTTTTTGATTCGGCATCTCTAATGGCAATTAGCTTATCAAACAATTCATTGAGCTTTTCTTTATCCTGCAATCTTCTTTGTTGAATTTTATGATAAACAGACTCTCTAATGCTTCTATCTTTATGTTCTAAAAATTTAGCAGCTTGCTGTAGCGTGTATTGTTCTCCGTTAACCTCAATTGTCATCGCTCCTGTAATTTGACCATACTGCTGTTGCAACACTGCCAATTCTGCCTGTAAAGGAATGTTTTCCTCTCTAAAAAGTTCAATACTCTTTTTTACATTTCTTAAATAAGTAAAATATTTTTCTTGATCTAGATCTTTTAAAAAAGGAGAAGACAACAACTTTTTATTTAAGGCATCAGCATACGGCTGAATATTAGGCTGGATTTGCAAACAGAAATAATTAAAAGCTTCTTCCAGATCTTTATTTTGAGTGTCGCAGGTCATTTTTATCTGACGCCAGCAAGCATCTTCACTGACCGCAGCTTCTAATTCACTTTGATCATGCAGCCAAAGAACTAATTTTTCAGTAGAATCAATTTCTCTGTCAAGTAATTGTTTAAAATAAGGCTCAAGATTTTGCCAATCAGCAACAACAAAATCGTGCGGTAAATATTTCCTTTCTAGTTTTTTAATATTTGCTGTATACATCATAATAAAAATCCGCCTGTGGCGGAAGTTTAAATTAAAAGTTATTAATACCCAACAAGAATTACGCCATTTTTCTTGGGCTGTTTATTTTTTTAGGTGGTGCGCTTTTCACCGCAGTTGTTTTAGCTGATGTTTGTTTATTAGAAACGGCTGTCTTTTTATCTACCGCAGATTCATTAACAGCATCTTCCGCAGGTGTTTCTGATAATTTAATTTCAATATTATTCTTAAGTAAAACATCAAACCATTTAATCATTTTTTTCATATCGCTACCATATACTCTTTCAAAATCCATTGTAGGATATACTTTTCCAAAATACGATTTTACGTCTTTTGCATTATTTGCATCCGGAAGTTTTTCTGAAGAAGCTTTCATGGCAAGGAAAATATCAATTAAATTAACATTTTCTCCTGTTGTAAAAATTTCAATGCTTTCCAAATGTGAAAAAGCATGTACCCTGTTACTTACAAATTTTGTACTTTTATCTTCAAGAGACTTAACAATGCCTCCATCAGCTTTAGAAGATACTAATTCAAACAAACCGCTAAGCCCGGTTACGGCTATTAATTTATTATACTCCATATTTTACTTTTGAGCATGCAATATAATTCTTAAATATCAAATACTACAATTCAAAAAAAATAAAATTATGTTTAAACAACTTTTAAAAAAAATCGGTTTTGGTCCAAGGGCAGACTACAAACAATTATTTGAAAATGGGGCCATCATAGTAGATGTAAGAAGCGTTGGAGAATACGCTTCTGGACATATTTCAGGATCAATCAACATACCCGTAGATCAATTATCGGGAAATGTACATAAATTAAAAGATAAAAATCAGCCCATTATCACTTGTTGTGCATCAGGCATGAGAAGCGCTTCTGCAAAAGCAATCCTACGATCAAAAGGCTTTGAAAAAGTATACAATGGAGGTGGTTGGAATTCTTTGCAACGCTTAATAAAATAATCAACAATTCATTTAATCTACCATGCAGACTATCCCCTTTTTTTTAAAATACAAAAAGCCAATCATTATTACATTGAGCATTACACTCTTAAATATTATTTTTGGTTTTGATGCTAGATTTACGATTATGAATCTGTTATGGTTGATTTTATAAAAGGGGAAAATATTGAATACCTGTCACCTAATAAGTAATTGCAATTACTTAAATCACTTATTTATATTATTTATTATTAATTAGGCAAATTAAGAGTATATTTGTACACTGATTTAGCATAGTTTTTACTGATTGCTACAATAGTAGACTACCAATAAAAAAGCATTAAACATTAATTTATTTTTCAATAAACTCATCATGCAAAAATTTGTCTTAGCAATCGGAATCTTATTTTCAACTTTTATAGTTACCGCTCAAGAAAGTTCGGTGGATAAAATGATCGCCTTTGAGTTGGTAAAGACAAATTTGAGTGCCTTAAATATGTCAGAAAAAGATTTATCTGATATTCAAATATCAAGTTCTTATTCGATACAAGGCTCAGACATCAGAATGGTTTATTTACAACAAACCTATAAAAACATACCTGTTTATAACCAGATGCAAGTATTGGCATTTAAAAAAAATAAGCTGGTTTCTGAAGCCGGTGGAAGAATCCTTTCGATAGATCAATTTGTAAACAATATAACGGCAACGCCTAAAATATCGCCTGAAGACGCTGTTGCAGCTGCTATGTTAAATCAGCTAATCGTTCCAAAAAAGAAAATAGCTCAAATAAAAAAAATTGGATCAACGTCTTTTTTTGGCGATTTGGGTGTTTCCTCCATCGATGTGAATGCACAACTTATCTGGCTTCCAATCAATAACAAACAAGTAAAACTTACTTGGCAAATTGAAATTGCTCCATTAAAAACGTCTGATCATTTTTTAATTAGAGTTGATGCAGAAACAAATAAAGTGCTAGACAAGAACAATTATACGGTTTATGAGCAATTTGATGAATTTAAAAAAATAAATGCTGAAGCTACATCTAATACTGTTGAGCAGAATAATGCGCTATTAAAATCAATCAATAGTCCATCTGTTGTTTCAGATGCAACATACCGGGTCATTCCTTTTCCTGCTGAAAGCCCTAGCCATACTGGAGGAACTAATGCTTTAGTTACAAGCCCTTGGTTATTAGCTCCAGGAAATGCAACAAGTTATCAATGGCATTATGATGGAACTACTTATACAAACAGCACCAAAGGAAATAACGTTTGGGCTCAGGAAGACAGAGATAATAACAATAATACTTATGGTGTGATGTCCGTATCAAGTACACCAGAACCTTCATTAACCATTAACAAGACACCAAATTATACACTAGCGCCCACCGACACAAATAATCAAAAATTTGCCATAACCAACTTGTTTTATTGGAACAATATTACCCATGATTTATTGTATCAATATGGATTTAACGAAGCGGCCGGAAATTTTCAGGCAAACAATCAAGGCCGTGGCGGATTAGGAAACGACTATGTTGTGGCTGATGCTCAAGATGCAGGAGGTACCAATAATGCAAACTTTTCTACCCCTAATGACGGAAGTGCGCCAAGAATGCAAATGTATATTTTCAACTATACAACGCCTAATAGGGATGGCGATCTAGATAATGGCGTTATCACTCATGAATATGGCCATGGTTTGAGCAACAGATTAACAGGTGGGCCTGCCAACTCATCGTGTTTAAGTAATGCTGAACAGGGTGGAGAAGGTTGGAGCGATTATATAGCTTTAATGACTACAACAAATTGGGCAACTGCCACTGTGAATGATGGTTCATTAGCGAAACCAATTGGAACCTATGTATTAGGTCAGACACCAACTGGTACGGGTATACGCAACTACCCTTATTCAACCAATATGGCCATTAATCCTTGGACTTATGCGATGATGACAGGCTCAGGTGGAGAAGTGCATAAAATCGGTGAAATCTGGTGTGCTGTTTTATGGGATATGACATGGAATTTAATTGCAATTGATGGAATTAATACAAACATTTTTAACGCTAGTGGAACCGGTGGTAATTCTGCCGCATTGAAGTTAGTTGTAGAAGGAATGAGACTTCAGCCTTGCAGTCCGGGCTATATCGATGCAAGAAACGCAATACTGAAAGCAGATAGTTTATTTTTTAATGGCAAATATAAATGCGCAATTTGGAAAGCATTTGCAAGAAGAGGAATGGGAGCATTTGCATCACAAGGATCTTCTGCCAGTACAACCGATCAGGTGGCCGACTTTACGGATAACGACGGCGTTACTTTTCGTTTGACCCAAAGCGTTAGTCAACAATATGAAGGAGAAAATGTTACGTATAACCATGCCGTTATCGTTGGTAGCTGCAGTGGAATATCAAATTATACTTTAAGAGACACGCTTCCTTCTAATGTAACCTATATAAGTGGTGGCAGCTACGACTCTGTTAAAAGAATTGTAAGCTATGCAATTAATTTAAGCGCAGGAACTACTCAAATATATTCATATACAGTAAAGATAAATTCAGGCACTTATTATCCAACTATTAATTATATAGACGAATCGGTGCCATCCACTACCATTTCAAGCACATGGACGAATACTTCTTCTACCACAACAACCTGGACTACCTCGACAGCACAAAAAAACAGTGCGCCTAATTCATTATTCACAGCTAATTTAGCAAGTGTTTCTGATCAAAAGCTAGAAACAACCAATAGTTTCACTTTACCTGCAAATCCTATAAGCCTTTCTTTTCAAGGATATATTAATGCTGAATCTGGATGGGATGGCGGAGTTGTAGAAATCAGTACTAATAATGGTGTATCATGGACAGATTTAGGCTCAGCAATTACAACTGGAAAATACAACGGAAATTTAGGAAGCAGCACTAATCCACTATCAGGAAAAGCTGCCTTCACCGGCAATAGCGCTGGATTCATAAAAACTGTCATTGATCTTTCTGCCTATACCGGACAAACTGTAAAATTCCGTTTTCGCTTTGGATCAGATGCCAGCGTAGCTGCTACAGGATGGTATCTAGATGATATTCTTCTTAAGGATGTTGCACAGGTGAAAATAAAATCAACTTTATATAATTCAAATAACGTAGTAGCTGCTTTAACAGATACCACTACCAACATTATACAAGCATTAGCTTGTATACCTGGCTCAATCTCATCTCAACCCGCAAATACATCTGCATGTGTAAACGGAAGTGCCAGTATATCAACAACTGTTACTGGATCTTCGTTAACTTATCAATGGCAATTAAGTTCCGATTCCGGCATTTCTTTTTCTAATATTTCAGGAGCTACTACTGCCACATTAGCAATAAATAATGTTACGCTCGGCATGAATGGATACTTATATCGTTGCATTATAAATGGAGGCTGTACTTCAAACTTAACTTCTGCAAATGCAAGTTTGGCTATAAACAATTTACCAAACAATCCAATAACAACAAGCGCATCAAGATGCGGAACGGGGTCAGTAATATTATCAGCAAGTCCTAGTAATGGGGAAGTGATTGATTGGTATAGCCTATCATCTGGTGGTAATCTCTTGTTAACTTCAAACGCATATTCTACGCCAAGTATTAGTGCTACGACTTCTTATTTCGCCACTTCAAGAAATAGTGTAACAGGATGTGTTTCTGCAACAAGATCTTTAGCAGTAGCCTCTATACTTTCAGCACCCACTGCACCTATTGGATCCGGCAATTCTGTATGCGGAACGGGAACTACCACTATTTCTGCCACTCCAGGAAATGGGCAAGCAATTAATTGGTATTCTGCAGCAACGGCTGGAACTTTGTTAGCAACTGCCTCAAATACATTTACTACTCCAATTATATCAATCACTACAACATATTTTGCTGCAGCAAATAATGGTTCATGCGAATCGGCAACCCGAACAACTGTTATTGCTACAGTAAACGTTTTACCTGCAACTGTTGCTACTATTACAAATGCAACAAAATGTGGACAGGATACAGCAACAATTAGTGCAACAGCCTTAGCCGGCATGACGATTGATTGGTATGCAGATTCTACAACAAATATCGCTTTGCAAAGTGGAACGGCTACTGGAATAAATAAATTCATTACACCAATTGTAAGCACAACTGCTCTTTACTGGGCTTCACAAAGAAACTTAACAACAGGCTGTATTTCTGCTGCAAGAAAACGTGTAACGGTAACGATTAATAGTAAACCATCTGCTCCTGTAGTAACAAATACTTCAAGATGTGGAACTGGAACAGTAATACTTACAGCA
>CANICR010000089.1 GCA_947466405.1 Chitinophagaceae bacterium
ATCTTTTAATACAGCGTATCTATTTATTAATTCGAAAATCAATCTTATTGTGATTATTCCAAATTTAAAAAAAGGTTTTTTATTTTTCATCATTGGTATTTTCACATATCCTATTATCAATATAATCAATTCTCTTACAATCAAAGGAATGAACCATCTTAAGCGACTGCCTAAGAATAATGTCCTTTTTGTTAGTAACCATCAAACGTACTTTTTAGATGTCATAACTTTTAATCATATTTTTTGTGCAGCAGCTTGGGGAAAAAGAAAACGCCTTGGAATTCCGTACTATTTACTTTGGCCCTTCACCCGTATTAATTATGTAGCAGCTTCTACCACAATGAAAAGCACTTTACTTTCCAGAATATTTACACTTGCTGGAGCCATAACGGTTAAGCGCACATGGAGCGACTCTTCAACAGAAAAAATATCCGGACTAGATATTGGAGACACTCGAAATATTTCAAGAGCATTAGAAAATAATTGGGTTATTACTTTCCCTCAAGGAACAACCACTCCATTCGCTCAAGGCAGAAAAGGAACAGCTTTTATTATCAAACAAAACAAACCTATTGTTATCCCTATTGTGATAAAAGGGTTCTCTGAAGCTTTTGGCAAAAAAAACTTCAAACTACTTAAATGGAGATCTCCACTTCAAGTTACTTTCAAAGCTCCTTTATCTATCAATTACGACTTAAGCACAGAAGCGATTTTACAACAAATAATGGATGCCATTGAACAAAGCCCTTCATTCAATCTGGAAAATAATTCTATTACTCAACAAGGTTAATTATAACTACATCGGTTAATCAGCTGATTTTTTTCCAGCTTAATTCTTTTGAACTGAGCCCCTTGTGCTATCTTTGTAAAAACGAGTACAATGGAAAAGAAAACTTCAGAATCTCTGGTAATCATGACTGAACTTGTATTGCCAAACGATACCAATAACTTCGGAAATTTAATGGGCGGACGATTGATGTATTGGATGGACATCGCCGCAGCCTTAGCCGCAATGAAACATGCTGCAGCACCCGTTGTTACAGCTTCTGTTGACAATATATCATTTGAAAATCCAATCAAAATTGGCAATGTCGTGCACATAGAAGCTAAAGTGACCAGGTCTTTCAATAGCAGTATGGAGGTTCATATGAATGTTTGGGGAGAAGATGCAATTCAACAATACAGATATAAAAGCAATGAAGCCTACTACACTTTTGTAGCATTAGACCCTAATGGTAAACCAAGGCAAGTAAATAAAGCTATACCCGAAACTGAAGAAGAAATAAAACTTTTTGACAGCGCATTAAGAAGACGTCAATTGAGATTAATTCTTGGCGGAAAACTAAAGCCTGAAGATGCCCAGGAATTAAAAGCTTTATTTTTAAAGTAATTATTTATTTTTAAAAATTCAATCCTATTTCTTATTATTTCCAGCAATAAATTAATTGTACATTTGAGAATTGTTTTTTCTTTAATAGCATAGTTGATTCCAATGAATACAAATCCACTAAATAATATTTCTTTCGATAATACAAAATATGCATTTGAATATAAATCAACTGCAGAATTAAAAAAGGCTCGACTTCTATTCTCCTGTATGGGTCAACCTCTATTCATTAAGCTGGGCTTAAAAATTATGCCATTTGCAATAAAATGGAAATTGCCATTCATACAACTCATTATCAGAAAAACAATCTTTTCTCAATTCGTTGGGGGCGAAACCTTACAAAAAACAATTAACGTTGTTAAGAAGCTGGAAGATTATGCAGTACAGGTTATTTTAGACTATGGCGTTGAAGGGAAAGAAGGGGAAAATGCATTCGACTCAGCAACAAAAGAGTTTATAAACGTCATTAATTACGCATCAACTCAACATAATATTCCATTTATCAGTATAAAAGTAACAGGGCTCTCTAGATTTTCATTGCTCAAAAAAATAGAGTCGCTGATGATGCAACATGATAGTGGCAGCCTGTTGAAAAGCTATTCCCATGCAAGTGACATGTTGAATGATGATGAAAAAATAGAATTAGCAAAAGTTATTGAAAGACTCACTACGATATGCAAATACGCCAAGGAGAAAAATGTTGCTGTACTGATTGATGCGGAAGAATCTTGGATACAATCACCTGTTGATGCAATGGTTACGTTAATGATGATTGCTTTCAATAAAGAAAAAAGTATCATTTACAATACAATACAATTATATCGCCATGACAGACTCCAATTCTTAAAAAACAACTTCTCTATTGCACAAGAAAATAATTTTATACTGGGCGTAAAACTTGTACGAGGCGCTTACATGGAAAAAGAAAGATTAAGAGCTTTGGAAATGAATTACCTTTCTCCTATTCAAAAAACCAAAGAAGATACCGATAAAGATTATAATAATGCTATTGAGTTTTCTATAAATAACATCAATAAAATAGCCACAATTATTGCCTCTCACAACGAACACAGCAATTTACTAACGACTCAACTGATGTTGAGAAATAATATACCTTTCAACCATCCACACATTCACTTTTCCCAATTATATGGCATGAGTGATAATATTACTTTTAACTTAGCCAAAATGGGATGCAGCGTAAGTAAATATCTCCCATTCGGACCAATCAAAGACGTAGTACCCTATTTAATGAGAAGGGCTCAGGAAAACAGCTCTGTTGCAGGACAAACCGGAAGAGAATTAGGTCTAATAAAAACGGAACTAAAGAGACGAAATACCAATAATGCATAACTAGCTTACCTACTACCTAACTCAATTACTTCGCAATCTTTAATATCATTTTTATCGATTACAAATCGAATTATGGTTCTCGTTTTATGCCAGCCATGTTTTCCCGCAGCACCAGGATTCATATGAAGGCACCCCAACTTATCGTCATACATGATCTTCAAAATATGAGAATGACCACTGATGAACAACTTTATTTTGTTATCAATTATCTCTTTTTTTACCCCTACGGAATACCTACCCGGATAACCCCCAATATGCTGAATCATAATCCTAACCTGCTCACAATCAAAAATTATTTTTTCAGGAAATACTTGCCTTATTTCACTAGAATCGATATTTCCATATACACCTTTTATTAAAACCTTATTATTATTTTTTAGTAACCCCTTTTTCAAATCTTCTACCAATTCAATTGAACCAAAATCGCCCGCATGCCATACTTCATCACAATCCTTCAAATAATCAATAATAGCTTCATCTATAAAGCTATGAGTATCTGAAATCAAACCAATTTTTGTCAAAATGTTATTTTTAAATAATAATTACTATCTTACAAACAGCATAAAATTGCAATTGAAAGATAATATGCTTTCTTCATTTCAAAAAAAGAAAAATTGCCTTTTCAAAGAAACTTCACATACGACATCGATAAACGCAATTGGAAATATTATTTTCTGATGCTTGCTTTATGCAAAGGCTATTAATGTTTCTTCTATCTTTCCAAATTTTATTTTTATAACTTTTCAATTACTTTATTATGGCACATTATAAATCCATGGGGAATTTCCCTCATAAACGTCATACACAATTCAGAAAACCTGATGGCTCTTTGTACTCAGAGCAATTATTTTCAACAGAGGGATTTTCCAACGACTACTCGTTATTGTATCATACCTATGCACCTACATTAATTGTTAAATGCGATGATCCTATAGATGTTAATCCTATTATCGCTGAAGAAAAAATGTTAAAACACAGAAGCTTTGAAGGGTTTAATATCAAGCCCATAGCTGATTTCCTTGATAGCAGAAAAGCAATTTTAGTAAACAGTGATTGTCATATCGTTTTAGCCTCACCAGAAAAAAGCATGACAGATTATTTTTATAAAAACGCCGATGCAGACGAAATGATTTTTGTTCATGAAGGAAGTGGCATTGTAAAAACATGCTATGGTGAACTTTCATTCAGCTATGGCGATTATATTATTCTCCCAAGAGGAACCATTTATCAAATTCATTTCAATGATAATAAAAACAGATTACTGATTGTTGAATCTTTCCATCCTTTAAAATTTCCCAAGCGTTACATGAGTAAACAAGGGCAATTAATGGAACATTCTCCATATTGCGAAAGAGATATTCGCGGACCAGAAAAACTGACCACACACGATGAAAAAGGAGATTTTGTCATCAAAACCAAAAAGAAAGGACTGTTGTATGGGATACATTATGGTACTCACCCCTTCGACGTAATTGGATGGGACGGCTGTTGCTACCCTTTTATTTTTAGCATCCATGATTTTGAACCAATAACGGGAAGAGTACATCAGCCACCGCCGGTTCATCAAACTTTCGAAACTGATGCATTTGTCGTTTGCTCTTTTGTACCAAGATTATACGATTACCATCCACTATCAATCCCAGCACCATACAACCATAGTAATATTGATAGCGATGAATTGATTTATTATGTTGATGGCGACTTCATGAGCAGAAAACATGTTACCAGAGGAATGCTGACACTTCATCCAGGAGGCATTCCCCATGGCCCACATCCAGGAACAGTAGAAAAAAGCATAGGGTCTAAAGAAACAAAAGAATTAGCAGTCATGGTTGACACATTTAGACCTTTGCAATTAACAAAAGCTGCGCTAGATATTGAAAACGAAGGATATGTAATGAGTTGGGCAGAATAATGGTTTTACAAAAAATTATTTCATCTTTTTCTGATAATTTCGAACAGATTGGATGGTGATGCACATCATTCATTTTTTTTTGTCATTTTACTAGCATTGTAAAAAAATAACTATGCTAAAAATTAACGAAATCAAAGTGGGTGATTACTTCATCGCAGAAAATGAAGGTGATCAAAAATTAGGAGTTGTATCAGATATTAATTTTATGAACCACCAAGTTTGTATTAATGCCGGCGTACCAGATTTATGGTATAGTATTTCCCAAATAAAACCAATTCCGCTCAATGAAAAAGCAATGACTAATTTAAAATTTACAAAACAAATAAATCCTGATGGTACTGTGAAGTTCTCTAAAGGAGCTTTTAGATTACTTATACCAAAAGAAGGTGATTTCTCGAAAATGGAAATTTGGTATAGAGATGAACATCGACATATTCAAAGCCCAATATTTATTCATGAATTACAAAATCATTTTAAATCAATGACAAATATTGTCTTAAGTAATATAGCCTACTAATATATAGTTTACAAAAAAGCCCCCAGTTTATAAATACTGAGGGCTTTTGCTTTTATTTAATTAATTAAGCGCCTAAAAATCCTCTTAGCAAATTACACTGAGAAGCATCGCGTAATTTATTGATTGCTTTGTCTTTAATTTGTCTCACTCTTTCTCTTGTTAAATTATATCTCGTACCAATATCTTCAAGACTTAATGGCTGATCAATGCCTATTCCAAAAAAATAAACAATCACTTCTTTCTGTCTTGTTGTTAATGAATTTAAAGTGCGTTCTATTTCTGTATTCAGTGAATCATATACTACAAGTGCATTATCCGTGCTTTCAATGTTTTCATTTACCATTAAATCAATCATTGATCCATCTTCACCTTCAGAAATAGGCTGATCCATGCTTATATGTTTTCTGGAATATCCCATTGTTGATGAAACCTCTTCAACATCTATTTCCAATATAGAGGCAATTTCATCTACCGAAGGCTCTCTTTCAAATTCCTGCTCCAATTTCGAATAAGCCCTGTTTATCTTGCTGGTAAGTCCAACTTTGTTTAAAGGAATTCTTACAATTCGGGCTTGCTCTGCAAGAGACTGTAAAATACTTTGCCTTATCCACCACACTGCATAAGATATGAATTTAAACCCCCTAGTTTCGTCAAATTTTTGTGCCGCTTTTATCAATCCCAAATTACCCTCATTGATTAAGTCAGATAAAGACAATCCTTGATTTTGATATTGTTTTGCTACAGAAACCACAAACCGCAAATTCGCCTTTGTAAGCCTATCTAAAGCTACTTGATCCCCTTTTTTTATTAAAATAGCTAATCTTGCTTCCTCTTCAGAACTTATTAATTCAACCTTGCTAATTTCCTGCAGGTACCTCTCTAAACTTTCACTTTCTCTATTGGTGATAGATTTTGATATTTTTAATTGGCGCATACTCATGATAGGGTAGATTTTGATAAATGATGATATTACTAATTACTATTAACGTAATTATGTATATTTATTGTGTGTTCTACTCCCTTTTTTTAGGATATTCATCATATAAGCCCTTACATATATGAAAAAAATGAAGAAAAGTTAAAAAAAACAAAGTATTTATTTCATCACGTCATTAAATTTTCTATTATTGCATTAAACAAAGCAACGTTTAAACAATAATGAGTAAGAAAGTATTATATACCTTAGAATATCCCGTTCGATGCTCACCAAGTATCCTTTATGATTTTTTAATTAGCCCGGCAGCCCTTCAAGAATGGTTTGCAGAGAAAGTTGACGAAAAAGAAGGCGTCTATAGCTTCACATGGAATGGCACTGAAGAAAAAGCAAACCTGTTAGAAAAAGAACTTGATAAATATGTTCGCTATCGCTGGAGCTATATGGCCAAAGATGAATACTTTGAATTCAGGATTGATCGATCTGAGGTAACCAATCAAACTATTTTAATTATTAAAGATTTTGCCGACAAAAAAGATATCAAAGACCAAAGTCAACTTTGGGAATATCAGGTTAAAGACCTTTTTTATCGTTTAGGTAGTTAATACATTTCCCTACTCTGACTTACCTCTTCAATATTTTATTGTTTTAAGTATTGTATTGATTCGATAAACACATTATTGCAATCACTACATAAGCTCAGGCCTTGTTCGCTGCAGTCGCCTACCAACTTAGAATTTTTACTACCCAATAATTCTACTACTTTTAATAGAATCAACTATTTTTGCTGATAGGGCATTTTCCTATCACCGCTCGTTTTATTATGATTAAGAAATTAGACAAACTTATTCTTCGATCTTTTATAGGCCCATTTATTGCAACTTTTTTTATTGCATTTTTTGTATTGATGATGCAAATATTATGGAAGTATATTGATGACTTAGTGGGAAAAGGTCTCGATTTTTTTACGATTTGTGAATTTCTATGGTATGCAAGCGCCTCCATGATTCTGCTAGCTATGCCTATTGCAATTTTGATTTCCTCTATTATGACATTTGGAAATATGGGCGAAAGATTTGAATTAGTGGCAATAAAATCATCAGGCATTTCATTATTGCGTTTCATGAGACCTATATTGTATC
>CANICR010000090.1 GCA_947466405.1 Chitinophagaceae bacterium
ATCAAATGTCAACTTAGGTTGCTTACGTCTGTTATTGATTTCACCATATACATAATCAAGTGGGTTAATCCACCATAATGGTTCAATAGCTTTAGAACCTAAGTTAAAGTTCAATCCTAATGATAAGTAATTATAAGTGTCAAAGTTTGGAGATAATACCGTTTGAACATCTGTATGCTCCTGCCATTGTTGTCCATCTAATAAATCATCATGCACAAATGTGTGGCGATTTTCAAGAGCTATATTGATTCTCTTAGCAATTCTATAAGAAACTCCTGCTAAAACTGACGTTGAGAAACATAAAGTTTGACTACCTAATTTAGCTTTAGTATCGTTATGATCTTGTGCAAGTTCTTCGTAGGAATCATCCATGCCATCTTTTAATGTTTTAAGTACATCTTTTCTTCCTGCATAAGTATTACCCAATGCGTAAGCTTTGTTGTACAAATCAACATAATTTTCTCCAGTTGACTCATTTCTAACATTGATTCTTGTCTCATAGGCAGAAGCACCAATACCAACACCTACATAAGTAGAAATTTTTGAGCGATTTTTGTGAAAACGAAGATTATTTAAAGAGGCAAGAGCCTGAATGCTTAAATCCTGTGTTTTATTTTTATAATTGTAATACACTGGGCTAAGTCTTTGTCCTGCAGTTGTGATATATCCATTATTGAAATATGCAGAATTTTGAGCATAGTTAATAGAGGGCTTCCAGTTTAATCCTTTTGCAGTTCCACTCAAATACTCCATTCTTAATGAAAAGATGTATCCAAATGATTTTCTCACGTGAGCAGAAAATCCAAATGAAGGAAGAACTGGTGCTACATCAGATGATAAAGAAAAATCACCGGCGGTAATCCCTACTTCCCACATATCCTTTGGTCTTGCAGGGAAATTATACGCGTGATTTAAAAATTCATTTTGCTGCGGTTTTCTTTTCTTAGTAATTACTGAAGAATCAAAAACACTATATCCACTAGTAGATTTTTGGCCAAATGACACACTCGATAAAAGCGTAATCATCACCAATAAAAGTTTAAACTTTTTCATTTGCATAATTAAATGATTAATAATTTTCTAAATATTCAATATTTTTCATAGCAAAAGTATTTAAGTACTCCATAATAACCAAAAATATTTAGATTTATTTGATTTGGTTGCCAATAAGCCCTCCTCCTCTTTTTATTTTTATCTAATTGTGTTGTATGCATATTTATATAGCTATATTATTTAACATATTGCTTTTTGTTTGTAAAGCCCTCATTGTAGTTTAACTTGCCGGTTCTTATGATGGACTTTATTAAAAAAGAAATCGGTCCCGAGCTTCAGATTTTTGAGAAAAAATTTGAATCCGCCATGCAAAGCAAAACCCCTTTGCTGGATCGCATCATGAAATATATCATCAAAAGAAAAGGCAAACAAATAAGACCCATGTTTGTTTTTCTATCGGCTAAGCTACAGGGTGAAATAAATGAAAGTACCTACAGGGCTGCCTCATTGGTTGAATTATTACACACGGCCACTCTTGTTCATGATGATGTTGTTGATGAATCTTTAGAAAGAAGAGGCTTCTTCTCTATAAACGCTATTTGGAAAAATAAAATTGCCGTTTTAGTAGGCGATTATTTATTATCTAAAGGATTACTCCTATCGACTACTAATGATGATTTCGAACACTTACATATTCTTTCTGAAGCAGTTCAGCAAATGAGTGAAGGCGAATTATTGCAAATGGAGAAATCCAGGAAACTTAACCTAAGTGAAGAAGTGTATTTTGAAATTGTTAAAAACAAAACCGCTTCTCTCCTCTCTTCCGCCTGTGCCATTGGGGCTTATAGCACCAGTAAAGACAAAATTATCACCAACAAAATGAAAACTTTTGGCGAAAAAGTTGGCATCGCTTTTCAAATTAAAGATGACCTTTTTGATTATGGCAAAGAAAAAATAGGCAAACCAACAGGCAACGACATCAAAGAAAAAAAACTCACTTTGCCGCTTATTTACACATTGAATAAGATTGATAAACCTACCCGCAGGCGTTTAATTTACATCCTTAAAAATGAAAACAAAAACCCTAAGAGTATTAATTTTGTCATTTCAACTGTTGAAGCATTTGGGGGCATACAATACGCAAAAGATAAAATGATTCAATATAAAAACGAAGCGCTGGAAATTTTATATTCTTTTCCCGAATCTTCTACAAGAAAAGCATTGGAAGAATTAGTACTCTATACAACAGACAGAAAATTTTGATCGTGGAAAAAAGATGGAACTTATTAGAAAGCAATGATGCTGCCACTTCAGCACTTTTCGACTCGTTAAAAATCAACAAAACTATTTGTACAATATTATCCAACAGAGGCATTACCTCCTACGATATTGCTAAAGATTTTTTTAGGCCTTCTCTCAAAAAATTAATTGACCCCTGGTTAATGAAAGATATGAAAAAGGCTGTTGATAGAGTTGCTTCCGCCATTACTCAAAAAGAAAAAATATTAGTTTTTGGAGATTACGATGTTGACGGGACTACTGCAGTCGCCTCCTTCTATCAGTTTATTACCCATCTATATAACCCAGCAAAAACCGATTTTTATATCCCTAATAGATATAAAGAAGGTTATGGCGTAAGTAAACAAGGTATTGATTTTGCCGTTGAAAATAATTTTTCCTTAATCATCTGTTTGGATTGTGGTATTAAATCAGTGGAACTGATAGACTACGCAAAATCTCATGGCATTGATTTTATCATTTGCGACCATCACCTTCCAGGTGCCGAACTGCCTAAAGCATCTGCTATTCTTAATCCAAAACAAAGCGATTGTGCATATCCCTATAAAGATTTATGTGGCTGTGGCATCGGCTTTAAATTTATGATGGCATTGGCGCAAGCATTCAATTTGAATGAATCTTCCTATCTCTGCTACCTTGATTTAGTGGCTACCGCCATTGCCGCAGACATTGTACCTATGACAGGAGAAAATAGAATTTTAGCCTACCACGGTTTAGTTAAAATTAATGATAACCCCTCGCCTGGAATTGAAGCCCTGATAAAATTAGGCGGGGTTAAAAAAAGAATGACGATCAGCAATGTAGTTTTTGTAATTGCCCCCAGAGTAAACGCTGCAGGCAGAATGGATGATGCTAGAAAAGCTGTTTTATTATTTATAGAACAGGATAAAGACAAAGCACTTGAAATAGGCGCTTTATTGCAGTCTGATAATACCGACCGAAAAGAAATAGATTCCTCTATAACAGAAGAAGCACTTGAAATTATACATGCCGATCCATCTTTTGCTCAAAATAAATCTTGTGTGCTTTACCGTGAGCATTGGCACAAAGGCGTTGTGGGTATTGTAGCATCAAGGGTTATTGAACATCATTACAAACCAACCATCGTACTCACCAAAAGCGATAATATTGTTTCCGGCAGTGCCAGAAGCATTAAAGGGTTTAATCTCTATGAAGCCATTTACGCTTGCAGAGATTTACTACTTAATTATGGTGGCCACTTTGCCGCAGCAGGCCTTTCTATGACCCCGGAAAATGTACTCCCTTTCACCAAAAAATTTAATGAAGTGGTTCACGCTACCATTGAAGACCACCTGCTTATTCCCGAAATTACGATTGATGCCGCTATCGATTTCAATGAAATCAATTTCTCCCTTTTTAATATTATAGCACAAATGGAGCCTTTTGGACCAGATAATATGAAGCCCATTTTTATAGCCAAAAATGTTACCGATACTGGCTATTCCAAATTATTAAAAGAAAAGCATGTGAAATTTGATGTGACCCAACATAACAAAAGGCTTAGTGGCATAGGATTCAACATGCCCGACAAATTCAATCTCTTGCAAAGTAAACTGCCACTTGACCTCGTTTTTACTATTGAAGAAAATGAATTCAACGGAAATACTAGCATTCAACTTAATGTGATCGACTGCAAATTAAGTGCATAAAAAAAGCCCGAATAAATCGGGCCATTTCTTTTTATTTAAGGTATTATTTACTTCGACTCCATTAGCTCTACACTTCTATTGATGAAGCTTGTTAAATTATTTCCACTTAATAATCCCTGCGATAATAATGCCAAATCTGATAAATTATTCACTAGCTTCTCCTGCTTTTCTTTATCTTTTTCCGCCAAGATATTGGTAAATATTGGATGATTTCCATTAACGGTTAGGTTAACTTCATCCGGCATATTTGCATACCAGGCCGACATTCCTCCGCCCATCGAAGCCATATCCTTCATTCTTCTCATCAACTCTGGGCGAGTAGCCGTAACCGGTACCGCACCATCACCCAACCCCTTTACCTCTACATTTAAATGCATCCCTTCTAATGGCTTGTCAAACATTGCTTTTAATTTTTCCGTATCCGCTTTGGAAAGTACACATTCCGTATTCTCTGTTTTGTCTATTAAATTATCCGTAATGTCTGAATCTACCCGCACAAATTGAGTGTTCTCCATTTTCATTTCAATCGTATTGATGAAAGAAGCATCTACCAATGTTTCCATCTTCACTACAACATACCCGCGCTTATTGGCTTGTTGAATAAAAGCATCCTGCTGAATTGGATTGGTGGTATACAAAATCACATTCTTACCTTCCTTGTTTTTCTGAAGCGTTTCTGTGGCCATCTTATATTCATCACTAGTATAAAACTTACCGCTAGTATCTTCCATCACAAAAAACTTATTGGCTTTTTCTAAAAACTTATCGTCTGTCATCATGCCATACTTCACAAACAATCCTAAGCTTTCCCACTTTTCTTCAAACGATTTTCTGTCCTGGATAAATATTTCTTCTAATTTATCTGCTACTTTTTTAGTAATGTGCGCATTTATTTTTCTTACATTCGGATCTCCTTGCAAGTAACTCCTGCTTACGTTTAAAGGAATATCCGGACTATCAATCACACCATGCAACAACATTAAAAATTCAGGTACAATATCTTTTACTTCATCGGTAACAAATACCTGATTACTGTACAATTGTATTTTGTCCTTTTGAATTTCATAACTCTGTTTGATTTTTGGGAAATACAATATGCCCGTTAAATTAAATGGATAGTCTACATTCAAATGAATCCAGAATAATGGCGCTTCACTAAATGGATACAATTCTTTATAAAACCCTTGATAATCTTCTGTGGTTAATTCTGACGGCTTCTTAGTCCAGGCAGGTGCCGGATTGTTTATTTGCTTATCCTCGAAAAATATAGGCACTGGAAGAAATTTGCAAAACTTTTGCAACACCGTTCTTATTCTCTCTGGCTCCAGAAACTCTAAACTCTCATCATTCAAATGCATTACGATAGAAGTACCTCTGTTTTCTTTGTTGGTTTCTTCTAAAATAAATTCGGGACTACCATCACATTCCCATCTTACTGGCGACTGGTTTTCTTTAAAACTCTTGGTTATCACTTCTACTTTGGCACTCACCATAAATGAGCTGTAAAATCCCAATCCAAAATGGCCAATTATATTGGCTTCGTTTTGGCCTTTGTATTTTTCTAAAAATTCCTCCGCCCCACTAAACGCCACCTGATTAAGATATTTATCCACCTCTTCCTCTGTCATCCCGATTCCTCTATCTGATATGGTAAGCGTTTTATTGTCCTTATTAATATCAATATCAATCCTCAATTCTCCTAGCTCCCCTTTCATTTCTCCTATAGAAGAGAGTGTTTTTATTTTTTGGGTGGCGTCTACTGCATTACTGACAAGTTCTCTGATAAAAATGTCATGCTCACTATAAAGAAATTTCTTAATGATTGGGAAAATGTTCTCCGTTTGTACTCTAATACTTCCTTTTTGCATATAAAATTATTTTGTATATACTATTCAAATTCAATACCAATGAAGCTTTGCTGTCATGATGACACTTTTTTCATTGCCACAAACAAAAAGGGAGCAACAAATGCTGCTCCCTTCTATAAAAATTATTGGCAAATATTATTGAACTAATACTTGTTTTTGTATTCTAAACTCTGGACTAGCTACTTGGAAAAAGTATAATCCTGGAGTAATATTACCTGGAAGGATGAAATTTGCATCCATAAATTCTTCTTGTAGAATTTTTTCTTTTTGTAATACTAATTGACCTTGACCATTTATCAATTTGATTTCATAATGACCAGGCTTCATGCCGCTTAATGTATAATGTACATTTCCGCCTCTCTTCAATGGATTAGCGCTTACTGTTAATCCAGTAGGGATAGACAATGTTTTGAAATATTTAAGATCCCCATAAACGATGCTGTCATTGCAAGTTGATCTTACATATGATCTGTAGTAATAAACTGTATTTTGCTTTAATCCTGTAACAGCACTACTGAAATCACTATTATTATTATTCAACTCATTTGGTTGAGCTTTAGTACCAGTACCATACTTAAATAATGGATTAGGACTATACTCGATACCTACATTAGAGATCGTAAAAATAGCACAATCAGTATTGATAAATCTGCCATGTAAAGTAGCTGAATATGAAGTTATGTTATCGCTTTCTTCAGTAAATACAGTTGGGATAGCTAAAACTGACAATGTGAAAATGAACTTTTGTGCTCCATAAATAGTGTCAGAACCAACAACTACATATGCCACGTAATAATATCTAGTCGATGCTTGTAATCCTGTTAGATCGAAAGAATAATCAGCACCACTTAAATTAGTTGCTGAAACCATAGAATCTTCTAAGCTAGGATCAAAATTGTTTTCTAAGCTATATTTAAAACCATAAGCTGATTGTGTTGTACATCCTTGAAGAATTGATGCAACCATTGTAGCACTTGATGATGTTGTATTAATTGGCAAATCTGTAGCAGCAGAATCTCTATCTAAACCGATACCTGATGCTGCAACATTAATAGAAGAGGCGCCTCCTCCTGCAACAGGAATGTTTCCATCAAAAGTACCAACCTGACCTGGAGTAAAGATTACAAATACGCTATCCAAAGTCGTTCCAGCTGCATGTGTAATGCTTAAAGTTGGACCGTATCCAGTAGAAGAACTACTAGAGAATGTATACCCTGCAAGAGGGCCTACAGTAATGCCATCTGTAGTTAAATTAGTTCCTGTAACAACAAAAGAATTAAAACTTGATGTGCTAGATGAACAAACTCCCCTAAATGAA
>CANICR010000091.1 GCA_947466405.1 Chitinophagaceae bacterium
AATTGTGTATCATATTTATGGAATGGAACAACATATACAACGAGTGGTACAAAAATATGGTCAGGTACCAATGCTGCGGGATGTGATTCAGTTGCGACATTAAATTTAACGATCAAACAACCAACGACATCTATTACAACTATTTCAAATTGCGTTTCTTATTTATGGAATGGAACATTATATACAACGAGTGGTGCTAAGACTTGGACTGGAACAAATTCAGTTGGATGTGATTCAGTTGCGACATTGAATTTAACAATCAAGCAACCGACGACGTCTACCACAACAATTGAAAATTGTGTTTCATATACATGGAATGGAACATTATATACAACGAGTGGTGCTAAAACATGGACTGGCACAAATGCTGCGGGATGTGATTCAGTGGCGACATTAAGTTTAACGATCAAGCAACCAACAACATCTACCACAACTATTGAAAATTGTGTATCATATTTATGGAATGGAACAACGTACACGACTAGTGGTACAAAAACATGGACTGGCACAAACGCTGCTGGCTGTGATTCAGTGGCTACATTGAATTTAATAATCAAGCAACCAACGACATCTACCACAACTATTTCAAATTGTGTATCATATTTATGGAATGGAATAACGTACACGACTAGTGGTACAAAAACATGGACTGGCACAAACGCTGCGGGCTGTGATTCAGTGGCTACATTGAATTTAACAATCAAGCATCCAACTACATCTACCACAACTATTTCGAATTGTGTTTCTTATACTTGGAATGGTAAAACATACACAACGAGTGGAACCTATGATACTACATTCAGAAATGCAAATGCAGCGGGATGTGATTCAGTAGCGACATTGAATTTAACAATCAAGCAACCAACAACATCTACCACAACTATTGAAAATTGTGTATCATATTTATGGAATGGAATAACTTACACGACTAGTGGTACAAAAACATGGACTGGCACAAATGCTGCTGGCTGTGATTCTGTTGCGACATTGAATTTAACAATCAAACAACCAACGACGTCTACCACAACTATTTCGAATTGTGTTTCTTATACTTGGAATGGAACTACCTATACAACGAGTGGTGCTAAAACATGGACTGGAACAAATGCTGCGGGATGTGATTCAGTAGCGACGTTGGAGTTAACAATCAAACAAACGACGACATCTACCACAACTATTTCAAATTGTGTTTCTTATTTATGGAATGGTAAAACATATACATCAAGCGGAACGTATGATACGATATTCAGAAATGCAAACGCAGCGGGATGTGATTCAGTAGCGACATTAAATTTAACAATCAAGCAACCAACCGCATCTACATTAACTATTTCAAATTGTGATTCGTATAATTGGAATGGAACAACCTATACCACTAGTGGGACATACGCTAAGACATTTGTAAATGCTGCGGGCTGTGATTCAATTGCAAGTTTGGTATTGACTGTTAATATATTGCCTTCAATTCTACCAATTACTGGGATTAATTCAATCTGTTTAAATTCAACTAGTCAATTGTCGGATCTTACAATAGGAGGTAGTTGGTTTGCTGAAGATAGTTCTATAGCTTCAATTTCTATATCTGGATTAGTTAGAGGTAAATCTGCAGGAAATACGAAGATGTATTATTCTGTTTCAGATAATATAACAGGATGTTCAAATATCGATTCTGTTACTATTACTATTAATGCAAATCCTTTAAGACCTTTAGCTGATAGTATAATTGGAATCAACAGAATATGCACTTATGTAAACCAATCAAGTACGGTTTTGTATTCAATAAATCACTCATTGAATAATTTAACTTATGATTGGTATCCGCCTATTGGTGCTAGGGTTGTAAGTGGTCAAGGAACAGATAGTATTTTGGTTTCCTATGATAGCACAATAAGTACATGGTCTGCATTTTATATTGCGGCGATATCACCTCAGGGTTGTAAAAGTGCGTATACTCCATATTGGGTATATAAATCAATACCAACTTTAGGCTCAATCTCAGGGGTTTCAAATATTTGTCCATATATAAATACATTAGACACAGTTTATTTTCAGGTGAGTCCTGATGCAGATATACCAACTTATATTTGGGAAGTACCAACCGGTGCAACAATAGTAAGCGGTCAGGGTACAAATGTTATTGGTATTCAATTTAATAATAATTATGTATCATCTTCATCAATAAAAGTAAAAGGTATACCAAATTGTGGAAATTCAATTTCTAAAACTAAAAGTTTGGTTAAGTCAGTTGCTACCACTCCAACAGCGATAAGCGGAGTAACGAATGCTTGTCCATATTATTCATATGGTACGCCAGTAGGCTATAAAGTGTCATCTGTATCAAATGCTACTTCTTATCTTTGGACTTTACCATCGAATGTCACCTTATTGAATGGTCAGGGTACGGATAGTATCACAGTAACATTTGATGCTGGTTATGTAACTTCACAGATAAATGTAAAGGCTGTTAATAATTGTAGTGTAAGTGCGGATAAGTCATTAAGTGTGACGGCTAATCCGTATGCTGTTCCTGGAAATATAATAGGTAATACTAACGCCTGCGGGTATATTAATACAGGTGATTCAGCAACTTATTCAATTAGAAAGGTTTCTGGAGCTCCTGCTTATATTTGGTCGGTACCATCAGGAGCTACTATTGCATCTCATCCAGGTGGATTGGGTGTGAATGATACAATTGTGAAAGTTATTTATGACAATACATTTACTGCAGGTTCTTTAATACAAGTACAATCAACGGGTTGTAATACTAGTGCGGCAAAATCACTTGCAATTGTAAGGTCTATATCTGCTGTTCCAATAGTTTTAAATGGATTAATTGATGTTTGTGAATCAGTAGCAAATACAACCCCTGTAAAATATTACACGAATACTATTCCTAATGCGAGATCGTATGATTGGACTGTTCCAACTGGAGCGACAATTGTTTCTGGGCAAGGAGATACTGCCATATTTGTATTATTCACAAATTCATTTGTATCTGGAAATATTTCTGTTAAGTCATCTAATTATTGTGGATCAAGTGCTGTTAAATCTTTAACTGTCTATAAAAGAATTCCATCTGTGCCTACTTTAATTTCAGGTGCAGCAAGTATTTATGTTTGCACACCAACGGGTAATAATCCTGTATATACTTATGTGGCAAGTTCTATGACATATGCTACTTCATATACATGGTCGTTACCTACAGGAGCTAGATTGTTATCTGGACAAGGTAATGATACAATACTGGTTGATTTCGATTCTTTATTTGTTTCTGGGAATATCTCTGTAACGGCAAATAGTGTTTGTGGAAGCAGCGCAACAAAATCTTTATTGGTAAGTAAAAAGTTGCCGTCTACTCCAACTGTTTTGACTGGATCAAGTATTATATATCAATGTACGCCTTCTGGACTTAGTACGGTATTTACATATAAGACAAATAAAATTCAGTATGCGACTTCTTATATATGGTCAGTACCTGTGGGTGCTACTTTGTTAAGTGCTCAAGGAGATACGGCTATTCAGGTAAGCTTTGATTCAACGTATACATCTGGAAATATAACAGTTAGGGCTAATAGCTCATGCGGTGCAGGTGTTGCTAAATCATTGTTGGTAAGTAAAGGAATTCCTTCTACACCAACTGTTTTATCAGGCTCATCGAATATATATGTTTGTACGCCATCTGGAACAAATGCTGTTTATTCATATACTACTGCATCGGTATTAAATGCGACTTCTTATATATGGTCAGTTCCTGTGGGAGTTACTATTATTTCAGGGCAGGGGGATACAGCTATTCAGGTAAGCTTTGATTCAACGTATACAACTGGAAGTATAACAGTGAGGGCTAATAGTTCCTGTGGAGTTAGTGCTGCTAAATCATTGGTAGTTACTAAAAGCACTCCAATTGCTCCTTCTACTTTAACTGGTGTAACGGATGTTTGTACTCGTATAGGTAATAATAGTGGAACAATTTATAAAACCAATAAGGTTTCAAATTCAACATCCTATTTATGGACTGTTCCAACTGGTGCTAATATTCAGTCAGGTCAGGGAGATACTACTGTTCAGGTTGTATTTACAAATTCATTTACAGGGGGTAATATTAGTGTAAAATCAGTCAGCTCTTGTGGTACAAGTACTACTTCAAAAACAATTGCAGTAATAAAGAAAGCACCTATAACGCCAACGGTTATTTTAGGAACTACAAATGTTTGTCAGGCAATAACAAGTAAAAGTATAGTTTCTTATACAATAAATACTATAGTAAACGCAACGTCATATGCATGGACTGTTCCAACAGGCGCAACAATAATATCGGGTCAGGGAGATACGTTGATTAATGTAAAATATGATTCAAGTTTTGTTTCAGGAAATGTATCGGTTTCTGCTCTTTCTCCATGTGGAAATAGTGCAGCAAAAACAGTAGCAATTGTAAAAACAGTACCTACTACTCCTTCTTCTATAAGTGGACCAACAAGCGCCTGTGGATATTATGGAAATGGATTGATTGCTACTTATTCAACTCCATCAGTTGTAAATGCAACATCTTATTTATGGACACTTCCAAATTATGTAACATTGATAAGTGGTCAGGGTACAAACACTATAACAGTAAAAATAGAAATAGGATATGTAACTTCTTTGATTAAGGTAAAAGCATTAACAGTATGTGCAACATCTGCTGATAAAACTTTGCAGGTAACAGCTACACCTTATGCTGTTCCTGGAAGTATCTCAGGGCCAACCAATTCATGCCTTTATATTAATAATGGAACGGCAACTTACACAATAAGGAAGGTTGCAAATGTCCCAGCTTACTTATGGACATTGCCTGCAGGTATTGACATTGTATCTCAGCCTGGTGCTGGAGGAGTAAATGATACTTCAATAACTGTATCGTATAATAGTAATTTTGTTCTTGGTTCGTCTATTCAAGTCAGGACTGCTGGATGCACCAATAGTGCGCCTAGTTCATTGATTATTTCTGGCTCATTACCACCAGTTCCATCAGCACCCGTAGGAATTACGAATGTATGTAGTTACATGATTTCTGATACTAAGCCTAATGGTGATACGGTAATCTATAAAATAAAGAAAGTAGCTGGAGCGCTTGGATATATTTGGACAGTTCCTTCAGAAGCTACTATAGTAAGTAATCCGGGAGGCGCAGGAATAAATGATACAATCATAAAAGTTATTTATAATAGCAATTTCACTATCGGTACAATAGATGTTAGATCATATAATTCATGTGGTAATAGTTCAGCTATATCACTAATGGTTTCAATTGTATCACCAACAACACCAGGTGTTATTTCTTCAAAGTTGGTAACTAGTTGTCCAAGCAGAGTATATACTTATAAAATCGCTTCAATGCCTGCAAATGCAACATCACTATTATGGGTAGTGCCTACGGGAGGAACTATTGTATCTGGACAAGGTACAACTACTATAATGGTTTCATATGCACCAACCGCAAATATTGATAGTTTAATTAGTGTAAGAGGGGTAAATAATTGTGCAATAAGTTCAGCAAAAACACTGGCAGTTAAAACGGCGGCTTGTACACCAGGATTTGATGTGATTACCAAAAATACTTCAAGATTAATGGATACATTATTAAACAATAATGTTGCGATAGAGCCAATGGACAAATTAACGTTAAGTGTATATCCTAATCCAAGCAACATTGAATTTAATGTAAAAGTAAATTCAACTATTCAAGAAAATATTTTTGTAAAAATATTGGATATACAGGGTAGGGTAGTAAAGCAATCCAACATGAATGAAGGAGAAATAAAGCAACTTGGAAAAGAATTACATACAGGAACTTATTTCTTGCGAATAATTCAAGGAGGGTTAATGAAGACAGTTAAGATTGTTAAATTGTAATAGTGATGACTATTGCCTCTCTCAATGATTTATTTAATCAATATTTGATGAGGGGATTGATATATTCGCTCTGTTAATTCCGCATTGGATTATAAATTACCTAATATTATACATAATCCATATAAATAAGCATAATGCTATTTATTTTGTAAATTTACGAAGTTGAATTATAAAAAATCATAAAGTAAATTGCACGTATTATTTGTAAATAAAAGGAATATATTCTGCACTAGACAAACAAAATTGCTTGGTGGAGCAAAAACTTTTTTGTTGCAAAACAGAAAACATGTTTTGTATAGTATAATTCTGTTTCTTTTTAATTTTTCAACTGCTTTTTCTCAAACATTAAAAACAGCCAAAACAGGCAATTGGAGTAATGCGGCAACTTGGTCGCCTTCTGGGGTACCTGCTTCAAATGATAGTATCATCATACCTGCCGGTATAAAATTAACTGTTGATATTACAGATACTGCTGCTGCAATAACTTTTCTTGGTGATAAGGTTTTAAAACCAGATACACTCACTATTAATTCTACAATAACACTTACTATAACTAATTCGATAAATATAAAACAATATCCTGTAGATACAAGTTCTACAGTCAATATCAGTGGATTAGGCACTTTAAATACTGGTAATTTATATTGTGGTACATCAGGATTGAGTCCAACTGGGAGTGTGGCTACGAATATTATTTTGAATCTAAGCGTTTCAATTATTAGTATAAATAGTTTTTTAAAGATTTATAATCCGGATAATAGTGGGAATGCAGCATCTGTTCCTACTGTAAATGTAAAAACTCCATGCAATTTGTCTGCATCAAGTATACAATTAATATCAACGGGAACAGGTACAGGACCTGCTAGATTAATTACATTCATTGCTGAGACTGGGACTACTATAAATTTATCAGGCGATTCTATTCCGATAGTCATTAACTCAGAGGTTTCTCTAAAAACATCTAAAGCTGTTTTTACTATTAATACAGCGTCAACTATAAATTTCAATGGCAATCAAAGTCAAATCATTCCGTTTACAATTTCCAATAGTGGAAGTGGAGGTACTACAAATACTATACCAATCAACTATGGTAATATTAAAATAAACAATACAAGTATATCCGGAGCAAAGTTAATTACTGCAGTTACTTCAACGAATGTAACCGGAAGTATTTTTGTTGGTGATATAACAACCGGAAGCATATTTAATACTAACAATTATGCAATTGGTATGGGCGCTTCAGATACATTAAA
>CANICR010000092.1 GCA_947466405.1 Chitinophagaceae bacterium
ATTTGATTGGATATCAGGATCATCCCTATAGCGCTTTAATGAATGAATACGACAAAGGATTAAACGTTCAATTTGCTGATAATTTGTTTTCAACATTAATTCCAGCACTTTCATTAACACTTGGAAAAATAAAAAATAAACCGGAGATACCTAACGACTTTTTACATAAAAATTATGATAAAAATGTACAATGGAAATTCGGAATTGATTTATTGAAGTTTATGCATTTCGATTTTGAAGCAGGCAGACAAGACATCAGCGAACATCCTTTCACCACTAATTTCAATTCCAAAGATGTAAGGGTAACAACTAGGATTGATGAAAATGACTTAGCTAACATGACTTGGAGTTGCATTCATGAAGGAGGCCATGCGCTTTATGAACAAGGACTTCCCCTAGAACAGTATGGTTTACCTTTAGGTGAATATTGTAGTTTAAGCATCCACGAAAGTCAAAGTAGATTATGGGAAAATTGCATTGGACGAAGTTTGCCCTTTTGGGAATTCCAATACCCATTATTACAAAAAATATTTCCAACCCAATTAAATGATATTTCTGTTGATTTATTTTATAGGGGTATAAACAAAGTAATCCCATCTTTAATTAGAACAGAAGCAGATGAATTAACCTACCATTTTCATGTCATGATTAGGTATGAAATCGAAAAAAAATTAATTGAAGGATCCATACAAGCAAAAGATATTCCGGCTATTTGGAATGAATATTACGAAAAAAATCTGGGGCTAACCGTTCCTGATGATAGAAAGGGTTGTTTGCAAGATGTACATTGGAGCCATGGTAGTTTTGGATATTTTGCCACCTATTCAATTGGCAGTTTATATTCTGCACAAATTTGGAATTCAATAAAAACTGAACATACTCAGGTTGAGAAACAATTAAGAGAAGGTAATTCATACCCTGTTTTCGAGTGGTTGACAAAAAATATTTTCCCGTATGGACGTTACTATAATTCCTCTGAACTATGTAAACAAGCCACTGGCGAAATATTGAACACTGAATACTTTATTAAATACATTATTGATAAATATAATTCATTGTATAAAATATAGTAACAATCTGCCATTTTTTTTCAAAGTAGATATTAAAGTTATCCTATTATATATTTTTATTACTGTCTATATAGTAAAATGTTTTTCAATTATTTAGAACTTTTATTAAAAAAATTAATACATTTATAATAAACATCCACATCTATACACAATAATTTCTCTTTTTTTCAGTTTATAATAAATAGAATCCAGTATAATAGCATTTTGAAAAAAGCCAATCCTATGAAAAATTATACACTGGTCATTGCCAGTTGTTTGATGATGTTACTCTCAACAGTAAGCTTTGCCTCTCCTAATCAAACGCCCATTGCGAATTTTTCTACCTCAACAGTTTCAGGCTGTGCCCCACTTTTAGTCACTTTTGTTGATCAATCAACAGGCAATCCTACTTCATGGAAATGGGATCTTGGAAATGGAGTAAATTCTATTTTACAAAATCCTTCAGCCGTTTATACAAATCCCGGAATTTACAATGTAAAATTAATCGTTCAAAACACTGCGGGTAAAGATTCGATTATTAAAATTAATTACATAACCGTATTTGCTAAACCCACTATCAGCTTTTCATCCGCTACAACAAGTGCATGCGTTAATTCAACAATTTATTTTACAGATAATTGTACTGCAGGAAGTGGCACAATCTTTTCTAGACAATGGGATTTTGGAGATGGTACTTTAGGAAACAATCAAAATCCAAGTCATCAATATGTATCCTCAGGTGTATTTAATATTTCATTAAAAGTTACCAATAGTAATGGCTGTGTAGAATCATTAACAAAGATTAATTATATTAATATCGACAACAAGCCTACTGCAGCTTTTATAAATAGTACTGCTACAAATTGTAGTGCTCCGTTTGAAGTAACTTTCCAAAATTCATCTACTGGAACAACTGCTTTATCTTACAATTGGAATTTTGGGGATGGCACTTTTTCAACAGCAATAAATCCTGCTCATACTTATTCCACACCGGGTAATTATACAGTAAAACTTTTTGTCAATAACACAAATGGGTGCATTGATTCTGTTATAAAAAATAATTTAGTACAAATTGCCAATAATTATTCAATGTTTTCTTGCGTTAATTCAATTTGCACAAAATCAACATTATTGATTACCAACAGCTCTTCACCTGCACCAATAAGTACGTATTGGGATTTTGGAGATAGTACTTCATCTACAGACTTTTCACCTATTAAAATATTCACTACATCAGATACATTCACTATACGAATGATAAATGATTTTGGAACTTGCAGGGATACTGTGATTAAAAACATCATTATTAACCCTACCCCAATTACAAGCTTTTCTGCCACAACTACAAGCGCCTGTATTGCTCCACTGAATACCCAATTCAATAATAGCACATTGAATGCCAATACTTATAAATGGAAGTTTGGTGATGGAAGTATTTCCACTATTATAAATCCAACTCATACCTATAATTCAATAACTAGTTATTCAGTTACATTAATCGCTACTTCAAATGAAGGATGTATTGATTCACTTACAAAATCAAATTATATAATTCTAAATTGGCCAGTTGCCACTATCACAAATATTCCAAAATCAGGATGTGCACCATTCACCTGTACTTTAAACCCGAATGTTGTAGGCGGAGATAGTGTAGTAAATTATATGTGGGATTTCGGTGACGGATACACCTCTTCCATAAAGAACCCTACACATACCTACTATAACCGTGGCGCTTATAACATTAAATTAAAAATTATAACCGCAAGCGGTTGTTACGATACTGTTTATTATAGTAAAGCAATTAAAGTAGGTAACAAACCTCATCCTGATTTTTCTGCTAATCCAACAAGCTCATGTGCGTCAAGCTCTATTGCCTTTACAGATTTAACCCCATCCACAGATAGTGTAAATCAATGGCTTTGGATGTTTGGTGATGGTGCTACCTCAACAAGTAAAAACCCAAGACATAAATATAATGACACAAGCTCATCCACTAACCCCTTCGATGTTAAACTGATTGTATACGATAATGGATGCAGCGACACATTGCTTCAACAAGATCTCATTCAAATATTTTCACCTATTGCAAATTTTTCTTCTACCATTAATTGCATTAATAGGTTAAACAGGACTTTTGTAAATAAATCAAAAGGTGGCGATAGCTGGTTTTGGACATTCGGTGATGGATCAAGCTCCATTTTAAAAAATCCAACTCATGATTTTTTAAGTCCTGGCACATACAATGTTAAATTGATTGTATATAATAATGCAGCTGGATGCAGCGATAGCATTACCACTTCAATTAATATCATTAATGAAGTCGCGGATTTTTCAACTTCAGAAGATGCAATTTGCAAATCTAAATCTACCACAGTAAATGTTACAGGCATTAATACTCAGAATTACACTTCTTTTAATTGGGATTTTGGGGATGGCGTAACTGGAAGTGGGTCCTCCCTAACAAAAATATACTTCAATGCAGGAATTTACACAATCAAATTATTTAGCAAAGATAAAAATGGATGCAAAGATACTTTAATTAAAAATTCCATTATTACAGTAAATGGACCAACAGCAGCCTTCAATACATCCATAAGCAATGTTTGTTCCAATACAACCGTAAATTTTTCAGATGCCTCATTTTCTGACGGTAGAAATCAACTTGTAAAATGGATTTGGAATTTTGGAGATGGCGTAATAGATACATTAACATACGGCAATGCTGTTCATAGTTATTCAACTGCTGGAAACTACACTATTGGATTAAAAGTTTTTGATCAATTTGGATGCGCTAATACTATTTCAAAACCAAATCAAATTTCCGTTTCTCATCCTACCGCAAAATTCATCACTACTGATTCTATAAGCTGCCCTAATAGTACAATCACCTTTTTAAATAAATCTATAGGTTCAGGCCTAACCTATAATTGGAATTTTGGAGACGGTTCAAATTCAACAGTGAAAAATCCTACGCATACTTATGGAACTGTTGGAAACTATACCGTAAAATTGATTGTTACATCTTCAATGGGATGCCAAGATTCTATGAGCATTTTTAATGCTGTTAAAATAATTATACCAACTGCTAATTTTTCTGTAAGTGATTCATTAGGAAACTGTCCGCCATTAGTTGTTAATTTCAACAATCTATCAAATAACTATTTGACACAAACCTGGAATTTCGGTGATGGCAACACAACAAATATTATTCATCCTTCTCATTTTTATTCTGTATCTGGAAATTTTGTAGCTAAACTTATAGTAAAAAGTAATGGAGGATGCATAGATTCTGCACAAAAAACTATTATAGTTCATGGGCCAAGAGGCTCCTTTAGCTATCCTAATTTGCCTGGCTGTATACCATTAAATATTAATTTTTCCGCATCTGCCGTTAACACCAATTATTTTGTTTGGGATTTTGGAGATGGTAACACAACTATTACCAATAATTCAAATCAATCACATGATTATATTTCAAGCGGTTCTTTTATTCCAAAATTACTATTAAAAGATTCTACTGGATGTGTAGTATCCTTAACCGGTAGTGATACCATTAAAACAAGCGGTATTAGTGCAGCATTCACATTTAATAACAATCATTTTTGTGATATTGCCAACATACAGTTTAATCATTCCAATTCATCACAATTAGTCGCTACCACATACGCTTGGGATTTTGGGGATGGAACAATATCAACGATAGAAAATCCATTACATATTTATACATCTCCCGGTATTTATTTTCCTTCATTAATTGCGAAATCATCTTTTGGGTGCATTGACAGTATGGTAATTAGTTCGCCTATAATAATCGGATCATCACCAATTGGAGTTATTAATCGTACTGATAATGGTTGTACAGGAGTGACTATTAATTTTAAAGGGATAATTTCTTCTGCTGATTCGTCAAATGTTACTTGGAGCTGGAATTTTGGTAATGGAAATAGTTCGATTGGAACAAATCCAATGCCTCAAACATATAACAATGCTGGAACTTATTATGTTACTGGAATATTAACTAATAATACAGGATGCTCAGATACTGTAAATACTACCGTTGAAGCCTACCCGTTTCCTGCTACATACGCAGGCATTGACACCATTGTTTGCAAGGGCTCTGTAATATCATTAAATGCATCCGGAGCAGATATATACGAATGGGCGCCATCAAATAATTTAAGTTGTTATGATTGCCCAAATCCAACTTTTACAGCTACAGATGAAATGAATTATATCGTTACTGGTAAAACAATTCATGGCTGTAGTAATAAAGACAGTATTAATATTAAAGTTAGATACCCATTTAATATGATGGTAAGCTCTAAACAAACAATGTGCAATGGTAGCTCTAAAATATTAAATGCCAGTGGTGCTGATCATTATTCATGGAGCCCAACAACAGGATTAGACAAACCGAATGCCGCAAGTACAAACGCCTCACCTACCATCTCTACCATTTACAGAGTCATTGGTATCGATGATAAACATTGTTTTTCAGATACTGCATACGTGCCTGTTACCGTATATAATTATCCTACAGTTGAAGCAGGAGAAGATAAAACAATCAATGTGGGACAAACGGTAGAACTTATTCCTCAAATTTCAGCAGATGTTACCATTATAAAGTGGACACCCTCAGAAGCACTTTCTAGAAGTACTCAAGGAGGAATAGTTATTAAACCAATAGAAACAACCACCTACAATATTGAAGTTTCTAATGAAGGTGGTTGCAGAACATCTGATCAGGTAACTATAAATGTATTATGCAATGGAGCGAATTTATTTATACCCAATACATTTTCTCCCAATAATGATGGAATGAACGATATTTTCTTTCCAAGAGGAACTGGAATATTCATTGTCAAATCTGCAAAAGTTTATACCAGATGGGGTCAGGTAGTATATGAGAAAACAGATTTCAACGCAAATGATATTTCTAAAGGATGGGATGGCAAATTTAAAGGAACCCTACTGAATGCAGATGTATACATATATGTAATTACAGTTAAATGTGATAATAATTCTACACTTACCTATAAAGGAAATGTTTCATTATTAAAATAATAATATTCTAAAAATATTATATAAATTCTCCCGATTTAAAGGCCTATTTCATAATAGGCCTTTTTTAATGTTAAAATTTACAATATATTGATTATCAATTAAATAATATTACAAAAAAAGTCCTAAAAATATAATAATTGAGTATTTATTGCGTTTATATAATACCGTATTCAATCCAAACCTATGAAACAGTTTTATATAATAATGTCGGCTTTGCTTATTTGCATAAGTCCCAGCACATTAAAATCGCAAGACATCCATTTTTCTCAAATTTTCGAAACCCCTATTTTAAGGAACCCTTCGTTGGCTGGTCTGTTTACTGGAGATGCAAGAATTCAATCTGTTTATAGAACTCAATGGAATAACATTACGACCCCATATCAAACGACCTCTTTAAGCGGAGAACTTAAAATGAAAGTTGGGAATGCTGATGATTATATTACTATTGGCGGACAAATTCTAAATGACAAAGCCGGAAGTATCGGGTTAACAACCACTGAATTTTTTCCTGCAATCAATTATAATAAATCTATTGGATCGGAAACAAACACCTATATCTCTTTAGGATTTATGGGAGGTATTGTTCAACATCATTTTGATAAAAGTAAAGTAACTACCAATAATCAATTTGACGGAAATGCTTATAATAGAGATATCAGCAATGGCGAAAATTTTTCTAATACTTCATATTCCTATTTTGATGGCAGTGTAGGAATGAGTTTAAATTCACAGATTGGAGAAAACCAAGATAATAATATCATTATTGGATTAGCGTATCATCACTTTAACAAATCAAAGAAAACATCTTTTTATACATTAAATAACGAAACAATTACACCTAAATGGGTTGGATCAATTGGTGTAAAAATAAGCAATAATGAATCTTCTTACTTTACACTACAA
>CANICR010000093.1 GCA_947466405.1 Chitinophagaceae bacterium
GGCTACTTATATAGCAGGTATGGTTTTATCTGGCACTGAAATAAAATCCATTCGTGCAGGTAAAGTTAGTTTCAATGACAGCTTTTGTATTTTTCATCAAAATGAACTTTTTGTAAGAAGTCTGCATATTTCTGAATATGCTTTTGGAACATCTGCTAATCACGATCCAATTCAGGAAAGAAAACTATTATTAAACAAAAAAGAATTAAAAAAATTAGAATCAAATATTAAAGTGAAAGGATATAGCATTATACCTATCAAAATATTTTTTAGTGAAAAAGGATTGGCCAAAATAGAAATAGGATTAGGGAAAGGAAAAAAAGAATATGATAAGAGAAATGTTATCAAGGAAAGAGAAGCAGAACGAGATATCAAAAAAAAATACGGCATTTAGAAATGCGCTAACATTCACTTAAACTTAATGGTACATTTATAGCCAGACCACCATCTGATGTTTCTTTGTATTTACTATTCATATCCAAGGCAGTATCCCACATGGTTTTAATAACATCATCCAAACTAACTTTTGCGAAATCAGGCGCACTTTGCAATGCTAATTGACTAGCTGTAATAGCTTTTATTGCCCCCATTGCGTTTCTTTCAATACATGGAATTTGAACGAGCCCTCCTATTGGATCACAAGTCATACCAAGATGATGCTCCATAGCTATTTCAGCCGCCATCATAACCTGACGTTGCGTACCGCCCATTCCTTCTGTTAATGCTGCAGCAGCCATAGCACTACTCACGCCTATTTCAGCCTGACAACCACCCATGGCAGCAGAAATTGTTGAACCTTTTTTAAAAATACTGCCAATTTCAGATGCGGTTAATAAGAAATTGATAATTTTTTCATTGTCATTTGCATTACAAAATGCGATGTAATATTGTAACACAGCCGGAATCACTCCTGCGGCACCGTTAGTAGGAGCTGTTACCACCCTTCCAAAGGAAGCATTCACTTCATTAACAGCTAATGCAAAACAACTTACACAATCTAAAATATAATTAAAATTATTGCCTTTTGCAACAATCAATGCAAGCCATTCTTCATAATTATTGTATGGAGCATCATTGGTTAACTTCTTATTTAAATCATTTGCCCTTCTGCTTACATTTAATCCACCAGGCAAAAAACCACTTGTATGACAGCCTTTATAAATACTATCTTTCATCACGTTCCAAATATTAATAATCCCTGCTTTCGTCTCCATCTCGGATCGCCAACTATTTTCATTTTCTAATACCACTTCACAAATGTTCATCCCTGTTTTTCTACACCAATGTAATAAATCATTTGCATTATTCACAGGGAAAGGCAAACGGATAGCTTCTTGATTTGACATATCCTCATTTTCTTTCTTTACAAAACCGCCGCCAATTGAATAATATGTTTCTGCAATAGAATCTCCATTAATAAATGAAACTAAAAAAGTAAGTGCATTGGGATGATACGGCAGTGATTCCTTATTTAAAAAAACAATATCCTCAGAAGGAATGAAATTGATTGAAGCCTTTTTTAAAAGAGCTATTTTATTACTCGCTTTGATTTCATTGATGGTAGAATGTAATAAATCAATGTCAAACGTAACAGGATCTTCACCCAGTAAACCAAGCTGAACGGCAATATCCGTTCCATGACCAATTCCGGTTTTCGCTAAAGAGCCATATAATAAAACCTGAAGACTTTGTATCTCCTGAAGCTTATTTTTATTTTCTAAAGAACTAATAAACTGAAAAGCGGCTTTCCATGGACCTAAGGTATGGCTGCTACTTGGACCAATACCAATTTTGAAAATATCAAAAACAGAAATAGATTCCTGATTCAAGTGCATGATTAATTGATTAACAAAAAACTTCTGAAAACAACATGAAGCATTATGTATTAATAAACCGATTTAAGCGTCATATCAAAACGAATATAAGAATTAGCAGACAGAACAACATCATTATTCTTATCTTTCAACACCTGATCCTTATATGCCAACGAAGGGGGAATATACATTGTAACAGATCCCCCACTTTTAATTAATGGAGCAATTTTCTGTACCCCTACAATCAGATTACCTAATTGAAAGGGAACCCCATCTGCTCCAGAATAGCTGTCAAACGCAACAGCATAATTCAATTGATAAGCAGTATAATTAATGGCTATTGTGTTACACAGTTCCGGATTTAATCCGGTTCCGGCATTTTTAATAATATAAAATGCACCCGAAGGGTGCTGAATAGCATTAGTTATATTTTTAGTAACAAAATAATTTTTCAAATAGTTTATTTCTGAAGTATCAGCTACTGCAGCAGACTCAGTAAAACTACAATTTTGCTTCACTTTCATACAAGACATGAATAAAACAGCAACTGCAATTACTAAAAATAATTTAAACTTCATGACTTATTAATTTTTTCTTTGTGTTTTAATTCTTCAAATAATTGTTCATTCATTTCCCATTTAAAATGCATCCTGAAAAATGAAAAAAATAATACAATAATCATTACAGCCAATACGACAACTAAAAATGATCCGGCGATATTCTGCGAAACTTTAGTATACCATTCAGGAGAGAAAAAATACACCATAATCACAGAAAAAAAAATAGGGAAAGAGAAGATCAATGCCATTGGTAAGCCTCTTAAAAATTTACTCTTTACCGTACTAAATTTAACTCGATCCCTCTCCCATTGTACTATAAATTTTTTTTCCTCTTCATTTAACATTTAACAAAACTACATTAATTAGCAGAAAATGTACAACTTAAATTGATATCTTGCAGCTAAAAAAATAACAATCTGTAAAAATGAATATAGAAAACCTGATTTCCCGTTATTTAGCTATACACAAATCTGTATCCTTTGAAGAAATCGGAACTCTTTCAACAATGAGTTATGCTGAAACACCAGCAGACAACGAACATACAAATACTGACAATATCTTTCAATTTGAATTTAATTTAAAAGCAAAAGCAGATCAAGGATTGATAACATATGCAGTTGAACAAACGGGCAAATTAAGATCGCTTATCGCTTCAGATATTCAATCATTCACTTTTACCGGTAAGCAGTTTTTGAACATTGGGAAACCTTTCCTCATTAAAGACATTGGCTATTTTCAAAAAAATAATGATAATGAATATTTATTTTTTAAAGGAAATCCAATAGCAGAGGCTATTAATACCAATCATAAAAAGGCCTCAACTCATGCAAGCATCAATAATGAAATCGACTTCTCTTCTCCATTGAAAGTCAAGCCTACAAAGAAGTGGATTAAAATAAGTTTAATTATTCTTTTCATGTCGATTCCGATTGCAGGAATTGTTTTTATGTACAATAACCAAAAAGAAAAAAATACGCCTATTATCAATGTAGATTCAAGCAATTCAAACATCAAGCAAATTCTACACGATTCTGCCGCACCTTCAATACAAATCAATGACACATCAGTAAAAAAATTGTCTACAGATAGTATTATTTCTATTAAGGATACCAATCAAACCTTTATGAAAAAGAAAGACATTGGCCATGTCATTAAAACCAACTTTCATAAAAAGAAAACAAAATTTACGTTTATTAAAAAAGACACAAGCAATTAATTACTTTTTATACAAAAAAAATCCCTGCTGAATAAACAACAGGGATGATTATTTAGAACTTATTATTTTAGTATCCCATTCCACCCATATCAGGAGCACCACCATGCATCATTGGTTCTTCCTTTTTAGGCTTGTCGGCAATAACACACTCCGTAGTTAACAACATTCCTGCAATAGACGCTGCATTTTCCAAGGCAACACGGCTAACTTTTGTAGGATCTATAACACCGGCTTTGAATAAATTCTCATATACTTCAGTTCTTGCATTGAATCCAAAATCTCCTTTTCCTTCTTTGATTTTTTGAACCACAATTGAACCATCTATTCCAGCATTAGCAGTTAAAGTACGCATAGGCTCTTCCAACGCACGACGAACAATTTGCATTCCTGTTTGTTCATCTTCAAGTTGTCCTTTTACCTTAGCATCCAAACTTGCCACTGCGCGAATATAAGCAACACCACCACCTGGTACAATGCCTTCTTCAACAGCAGCACGAGTTGCATGCAATGCATCATCAACACGATCTTTCTTTTCTTTCATTTCCAATTCTGTTGCAGCACCAACATATAAAACGGCTACACCACCAGCTAATTTAGCTAAACGCTCTTGTAATTTTTCACGATCATAATCACTAGTTGTATTTTCAACCTGAGCTTTTATTTGATTAACCCTTGCGGTGATATCTGTTTTTTTACCTTTTCCACCAACTACGGTAGTATTATCTTTATCAATAGTAACCGAAGCAGCTTGTCCAAGATAAGTTAAATCTGCATTCTCTAATTTATAGCCTTGTTCTTCACTTACTACAATTCCTGCAGTTAAGATGGCTATATCCTGTAACATTTCTTTTCTTCTGTCACCAAATCCTGGGGCTTTTACAGCAGCTACTTTTATGGTACCACGTAATTTATTTACAACTAAGGTAGCTAATGCTTCCCCTTCTAAATCTTCAGCTATAATTAATAAAGGACGACCTGTTTGAGCCACTTTCTCCATAATATGAAGAATGTCTTTCATGGCAGAAATCTTTTTATCATAAATTAAGATATAAGGATTTTGTAATTCTGCTTCCATTTTTTCGCTGTTAGTAACAAAATAAGGAGACACATAACCACGATCAAATTGCATACCTTCCACCACATCAACTGTAGTGTCTGTTCCTTTTGCTTCTTCCACAGTAATAACACCTTCTTTACCCACTTTCGCAAATGCTTCTGCAATTAATTTTCCAATTGTTTCATCATTGTTTGCAGATATAGTAGCAACTTGTTGAATTTTTTTACTGTCATTTCCTACAGCTTGAGATTGACTTCTTAAGTTTTCAACAACTAATGAAACCGCTTTATCTATTCCTCTTTTCAAATCCATTGGATTAGCACCTGCGGCTACCATTTTCAATCCTTCGCCTATGATTGCTTGAGCTAGCACGGTAGCAGTAGTTGTTCCATCACCTGCAATATCAGCAGTTTTAGATGCAACTTCTTTTACCATTTGAGCACCCATATTTTCAATAGGATCTTCCAATTCAATTTCTTTGGCTACGGTTACACCATCTTTAGTAACCTGAGGAGCACCAAATTTTTTATCAATAACTACATTACGACCTTTTGGCCCAAGGGTCACTTTAACAGCATTTGCTAAAGTATCTACCCCTTTTTTCATTTTATTTCTTGCTTCAATATCGAAGAAAATTATTTTAGACATATATACTTATTTTTAATTTATTTAATAATATGATTGCTGAACTGAATGAATAATCTATAAAATTGCTAGAATATCACTTTCGCGCATTATAAGATAATCAACCCCTTCAACAGTAATTTCTGTTCCTGCATATTTACCATACAAAACAGTATCACCTGGCTTTACGGTAACAGGTTCGTCTTTTTTTCCAGGGCCAGCCGCCAATATAATCCCACGTTGAGGTTTCTCTTTTGCAGTGTCTGGAATGATAATTCCGCCAGCAGTTTTTTCTTCAGCTGCAGCAGGTTTCACGATTACCCTGTCATGTAGCGGGGTAATGTTTAACTTTTTTGCCATAATACTATATTTTATTTTGATTTAAAAAATTTAACCCTTTTTTAGGGTAAACAAATGTAGGCGAATATTATACCAATTAGCTTAAAAAGCATTGTTGGCATATTTATAGCATGTATGTCAGTATTTTTAGCAGTAAGCACGACAAATTTTCATTTAACTAACATTTAAAAGCAATTAATATATTTAAATTTAAAAAACCCTTAAATTCGCAAACCAAATAAAGCTCTTGTAGATGATCAGCAGAAGAAATATCAGGGTAAAAGTAATGCAAACCTTATATGCTATTGACAGCATAAGTAATGACACCAATCCAGGAGAACCCGAAGCTATACTCACTTCAAAAATCCAACAAAGCAGAAACCTTTTTACTTATCTCATATACTTGATTACTGAAATAGCCAGATATGCAGAAACAGATGCTATTCAAAAAGCTAGTAAACACTTACCCACCGAAAACGACTTAAATATCAATACTAAAATTGTAGGCAATAATTCCTTATGGAAAATTTTAGAAAATAAAAGTTTTCATGAAGTTATCAAGGAATCCAAATTAGCTCATTTTATTAATACTGAGTTTGTAAAAAAAACATATAAAAAACTAGTAGAGCTACCAGAATATAAAAATTATATAGAAGATAAATCCAGAGAAAAGAAAACAGAAAAGAAAATACTAGAAATCATCTTTTCAAATCTAATGCTGCCTGATGAAGAATTCATAAGCCACATAGAAGAACATTTTATCAACTGGGACGACGATGCAGAACTAATGCAAACACTGGTTTTAAACTACCTCAATAAAATGAGTGACATTTCTTTCAAAGAAATAGTTTCAACAGAAAAATTGGATTTTGCCAAAGACTTATTAAAGACAGTTATTGAAAAAGAAAGTTATTCTCTTGAATTAATCAAGCCTAAACTTAAAAACTGGGATGCTGACAGGATTGCTTCTCTTGATTTGATTATTTTACAAATGGGTATTTGTGAATTTTTATATTTCGAAACCATTCCAACAAAAGTAACTATCAACGAGTATATAGATCTTGCCAAAGAATACAGTACGCCACAAAGTGGCCAATTTGTAAATGGATTATTAGACAACTTACACAAAGAGCTTACCACAGGAAATAAAATTCATAAAAAAGCATTTAAAAACAGCACCCTTTAAATTAAACAATACATAATTGAAACTTTCGATGAAAAAAATATTCTTCCCAACTTTAAGTTTACTCTTATTCTTCTCCAATTGCGACATGAGAAAAAAAGACAATCAAACGAACTTAAATAATAAAGGGGAAAAAAAAATAGTTCAAAACCCAACCAC
>CANICR010000094.1 GCA_947466405.1 Chitinophagaceae bacterium
GCTAAAGCAGATGGAACGGCCTATACTTTTATTAGTCCAAAGGAACAATATACCTTTAGTACCATTGAAAGATTATTAGGAAATGAAGTTCCAAAAGGGTTGATACCGGATGAATTGGGTCCAACACCTACTTATACTCCAAATCAAACAAAACATAAAACGGGTAAGAAATCATTCTATAAAAAAAATTGATCCTGATCAATTAATTTTACTCCGCTTAGTCAGATATCTTTGTAAAAATTTATCGTCATTTCAAATACATCCAACATATTATCAAGTCCTATTGAATACCTAACTGGTGTCAGTGCTATAAGAGGAGAGTTGTTTCGAAAAGAAATAAATGTCTTTACTTTTAAGGATTTGTTGGAATATTACCCATTAAGACATATTGATAAAACTAAAGTTGACACTATTGCATCCTTGCAGGTGAATTCGGATTATACACAAGTAGCTGGTCGATTGATAAAAATGCAAATTGTCGGAGAAAAAAGAAGCAAGCGTTTGGTCGTTCATTTGCAAGATAAAACAGGGATTATTGAATTGGTTTGGTTTCAGGGAATAAGTTGGGTAGAAAAATTACTGGTATCCGGGCATCAATATTTGGTATTTGGTAAGGTGGGTTTTTTTATGGGGAAGCCTCAAATGGCACATCCAGATATTGAAAATTATACGACTCAAAACGCAAGTGGAAAATCTCATTTAGAGCCTATTTACCCATCCACTGAAAAGTTAAAAGCAAAAGGGCTTAATGGAAAG
Organism: Chitinophagaceae bacterium; assembly: GCA_947466405.1. Taxonomy (GTDB): domain Bacteria; phylum Bacteroidota; class Bacteroidia; order Chitinophagales; family Chitinophagaceae; genus Ferruginibacter. The sequence continues at coordinate 757 of CANICR010000094.1, forward strand.
GTGATTGGTAAATTAACGCAAGAGTTATTTACAAAGATTTCGGAAAAGGATTTGCCAGAAAATTTGCCCACAGATATTATTCATCAATATAAATTAATGAATCGATTTGAGGCATTTCGTCACATACATTTGCCTATTTCAGAAAAGCATTATCAGCTTGCCTTACGTAGATTGAAGTTTGAAGAGTTTTTTTTCGCTCAAATAAGTATTCAGTTAATAAAATTAAATAGGCATAAAATAAGTAAGGGATTTGTTTTTGAAAAAGTCGGGACGTTTTTTAATCTTTTTTATGAAAAGTATCTTCCTTTTGAATTAACCAATGCGCAGAAAAATGTACTTAAGGAAATAAGAAAAGATTTTGGATCCGCTAGGCAAATGAATAGGCTTTTACAAGGCGATGTGGGCAGCGGCAAAACAATGGTGGCTTTGTTAGCGATGTTGATTGCAGCCGATAATAACTTTCAGAGTGTATTGATGGCCCCAACAGAAATATTAGCTCAACAACATTTTATTACTATTTCTGAATTAACCAAAGATATGCCTTTTAATGTGCAGCTTCTAACAGGATCGAGTAGTACAAAGCAACGCAAGGTTGTATTGGCTGCTTGTGAAACTGGGGAAGTGAATATTTTAATTGGAACACATGCCGTGATTGAGGATAATGTTGTTTTTAAAAATCTTGGATTTGCTGTAGTAGATGAGCAACATAAGTTTGGAGTAGCACAAAGAGCCAGGCTTTGGAAAAAAAATATAATCCCACCTCATATTTTAGTAATGACTGCAACGCCAATCCCAAGAACATTGGCATTAACAGCTTATGGCGATTTAGATTATAGTGTACTTGATGAGTTGCCTCCTGGGAGAAAGCCTATAACTACATTTCATCGGAATGAACATGCCAGGCCACAGGTTATGGATTTTATAAAAGAGCAATTGACTTTAGGCCGTCAAGCCTATATCGTATATCCGTTGATTGAAGAAAGCAGTAAGCTCGATTATGAAAATCTAATGAAAGGATTTGAAGAAGTGAAATCTTTTTTCCCGGAACCTAAGTATTGGATTAGCATGGTGCATGGCAAACAAACGGCACAGCAAAAAGAAATCAATATGCAAAGGTTTGTAAAAAAAGACACAAATATTCTTGTAGGCACTACCGTTATTGAAGTAGGTGTTAACGTGCCGAATGCTTCTGTGATGGTTATTGAAAGTGCAGAAAAATTCGGTCTTTCTCAATTGCATCAATTAAGAGGTCGTGTTGGAAGAGGGGAAGATAAAAGCTATTGTATATTATTGTCCGGCCCGAAGTTATCTAATGATGCCAGGGAAAGGTTGAAAATTATGGTAGACACCAATGATGGATTTAAAATTGCCGAAAAAGACCTTGAAATTAGAGGCCCAGGAGAAATAGAAGGAACAAGGCAAAGCGGAGCATTGCTCTTTAAATTAGCTAATATTGTTGAAGATAGGCCAATGTTAGAAGCTGTAGCAATAGCTGTTGCTGAAATTCTTAATAAAGACCCCGAATTGTCCTTAACAGTAAACGCTTCATTAAAAGCATATTTGCAAACTCAAAAAAGCAAAACACGTTGGGGTAAAATCGCTTAATTTTACATAAAATTATTTACATGCCTTCTTCCAAGTTCAATAAGGTTGAAAATATTATCCCAGAGCTAGAAAAAATCATCGGGAAAGCTTTTGTTTTTATTGATGACGAAAACAAAAATAAGTATGCACATGACCAAACAGAGAATTTGCATTTTTTGCCAGATGTAATAGTTAAACCAAAAACAGCTGAAGAAATCAGCGCAATAGTGAAGTTGTGTAACCTAAATCTTCTTCCCATTACACCAAGAGGCGCTGGAACTGGATTAAGCGGAGGCGCTTTGCCTATAAATGGAGGCGTTGTTATTTCATTTGAAAGGATGAATTCAATTATAGAAATCGATGAAAGGAATTTGCAGGTTATTACAGAGCCGGGAGTAATTACGGAGGTATTACAAAATGCAGTAAAAGAAAAAGGATTGTTTTATCCTCCAGATCCTAGTAGTAAAGGGAGTTGCTTTATTGGTGGAAATATTGCTGAAAATAGCGGAGGGCCTAGAGCTGTAAAATATGGTGTTGTAAAAGACTATGTGTTAAACCTTGAAGTGGTATTACCCTCCGGTGAAATTATCTGGACTGGGGCAAATGTTTTAAAAAATTCAACTGGCTACAACCTGACACAATTGATGGTAGGAAGTGAAGGTACTTTGGGTCTAGTCACTAAAATTGTTTTAAAATTAATTCCATATCCAAAGCACGACCTGCTTATGCTGGTTCCGTTTAATAATTTAGAAAATGCAGGGGCTGCTGTAAGTGCGATTTTTAGAGCAGGATTTACACCAAGCGCCTTAGAGTTAATTGAAATTGATGCGCTAAAAATTGTTTCCAAATTTGTGGATAGCACAATCGTTCCCGTTACGGAAGATATGGCGGCTCATTTGATTATTGAAGTTGATGGCAATAATCCCAGTATATTAATGAATGAAATGGAAGCAATTACACAGTTGTTAACAGAGTTTGATTGCGGCGACATATTATTTGCGGACGATGCGCAACAAAAAGAAGAATTGTGGAAATTAAGAAGACGAGTTTCTGAAGCTGTTAAAATTGATGGGTACACTATTGAGGAAGATACTGTTGTGCCCAGAGCTGAATTGCCAAAATTGATAAAGGGAGTTAAAGAATTGGGAATAAAACATAACTTTAAGGCAGTATGTTATGGACATGCCGGCGACGGAAATTTACATATTAGAATTAAAAAAGCTGGTAGTATTTATAGCTTAAACAATCCGGATGTTATTCCTGCATTAAGAAGTTTGTTTATGTTGGTAAAGTCACTAGGGGGTACAATAAGCGGAGAACACGGAATTGGGCTAATTCAAAAAGAATTCATGGATATTGTATATACACCCGCCGGAATTGATTTAATGCGTGGAATAAAGACAGTTTTTGACCCTAATAATATATTGAATCCCGGGAAAATATTTTAAATAAACATTTATGAAATTTTTATTCAGTTGTTTGTTGATTTTGTCATCTTCAGCTGTTGTTTTTGCGCAAGAAAAAAGCGAAACCAGTGGATTTTTTAAAAAAGAAAATGTTTTCACAGGGGGCACTTTAAATATCGCTTTTTCAGATCAAATATCCTCTCTTGGTATTAGCCCTTATTTGGGCTATAGTTTTAATAAGTATATTGATATTGCGGCTTCAGCAGGTGTTAATTACACTTCACAACGGGATTATAAATATCCAGGCGATAAATTACGACAGACAATTTTAACACCTGGGGCTTTCATTCGAATATTTCCGCTGAAATTTTTATTTGCTCAGCTTCATTATGAGTATAATTCAATTAAGCAAAAATATATTGGGACTTATTCAAATAATGAAGAAAGCAAAGGGGCTGCCAATTGTTTATTAATGGGATTTGGAATTTCTAACGGCAAAAATTTCCCTAGCCAGAAATCTTATTATTATTTCTCCATTTTATGGGATAAAGGAAAAACAACTAATCTTCAGTATACCCCTTATAAAGATAATTTGCAAAGAGCGGTTCCTATTATAAGAGCAGGTTACAATATTGCATTATTTCAGGGCAAAAGATAGATTTTTCGTTTTTATTCTTTTTTTTATTTATTATTTCGATTACAGTCTTAATATTGCTGAAATATTATCCAAATCATTATGTCGTCATTAACACTATTCACTTTTGTAATCGGTTATTTTTTATTGTTGCTAACAGTAGCATGGTATACCTCAAGAGGGTCTAATAATGAATCTTTTTTTATCGGGAATAAAAAAAGCAATTGGATGCTGGTTGCTTTTGGAATGATCGGCACATCATTAAGCGGCGTAACTTTTGTTAGTGTTCCAGGGGGTGTAGGATCTGGAAACTTTTTTTACTTTCAAATAGTTTTGGGTTATTTACTCGGCTATATCGTTATTGCATTTGTATTATTACCACTTTATTATAAGCTCAATCTAACCAGTATTTATAAATATTTGGAGCAACGGTTTGGTGTTAATGCTCATAAAGTGGGGGCAACATTTTTTATTCTTTCTAGAGTAGTAGGCGCAACAGCAAGATTATATCTTGTGATAAATATTTTGCAAATATTTATACTCAATCAATTAGGCATTCCTTTTATTGCTACTACATTTGTTGTACTGTTGATGATCATCTTTTATACATTTGAAGGAGGAGTAAAAACAATCATTTATACAGATACTTTGCAAACAATAGGCATGTTGCTGGGGCTAGTTACTTGTATTTTTGCAATCATAAAAGGCTTAGATACTGATTTTGCTGGGGCTTTGACTATGCTTAACCAAAAAGGGTATACTCAAATATTTAATACAGATGTTAAGTCGAGCTCCTTCTTCATGAAGCATATTTTGGGTGGGATGTTTATTGCAATTGCAATGACTGGTCTTGATCAGGAAATGATGCAAAAAAATATTAGCGTTAAAAATCTGAGAGATTCACAAAAGAATATGATGTCATTTACAGCTGTACTAATGGTTGTTAATTTTTTATTTTTATTTCTTGGAGGAATACTATATCTATATGCTAATAAAATAAACTTAAATGTTCCGCCTGATGATTTATTTCCAACGATTGCCCTTAGTAGCCAGTTTGTTGGCGGCATAGGGATATTGTTCATTATTGCTTTGATTTCGGCACTATTCCCTAGTGTAGATGGAGCAATCACTTCATTAACATCTTGTTTTTGTATTGACATTTTAGCCATTAACAAAACAGATCAAACTGAAATTAATAAAAAAAGGACTCGTCGGTTAGTTCATATTGGCTTTGCTGTTTTATTTTTTTTAATGGTATTAATATTCAAAGCAATTAATGATAAGTTAATAATTGATTTTATTTTAAAATTCGCTGGCATCACTTATGGTCCGCTTCTTGGACTTTTTGCATTTGGAATTTTAACAAAAAGGAATTTGAATAATAAACTAATTTGGACAATCTGTATCATTGCCCCGATTTTGGCAATGGGTATTGACTTGCTAAGTAGTCCAGAATGGTATGAAAAGAAATTAGGCACTACACTTGGAATGGCTAGTATTTCCGATAAGATATTTTCTGGATATAAAATCGGAAATGAATTAATTTTGATAAACGGACTTATTACTTATATAGGGTTGTTAATTATATCTAATAAAACAAAAAATTCAATAAAAGTATAATGGATATTGTTAATCCACTCGCCGAATTGTATGCTCAACAACATTCAACTGTTCCAGAATCAATCTTACAGGAAATAGAACACCATACGCTAACAAATCATGCCCATCCTCATATGATCAGTGGGGCGGTTCAGGGTAAATTTTTAGGGATGATTAGCGAAATGATTAATCCTTCAAGAGTACTTGAAATTGGTACTTTTACAGGGTATAGCGCTATTTGTCTTTCAAAAGGGCTGACTGATAATGGCCTTTTGCATACCATTGAGATAAGGGAAGATGATGCTGCTCTAGCGAATTCGAATTTTAAGAAGGCAGGGGTTGAACATAAAATAAAATTACACGTAGGAAATGCTTTAGATATTATTCCGGAATTAGAAGAAAATTGGGATCTTGTTTTTATTGATGCAGATAAGGTTAGTTATATTAGTTATTACGAATTAACTTTGCCAAAGTTAAGAAAAGGAGGATGGATGATCATTGATAATGTATTGTTTCATGGTCAGGTATTAGAAAGTTCAATCAAAGGGAAAAATGCAAAATCTATTCACGAATTTAATAATCATATTGGTAAAGATTCCAGAATAGAAAAGATAATGCTGACAATACGTGACGGAATTACATTAATCAGAAAGCGCTGATATAGTTTGAGTACTTTTTTAAATATTTTAATAATGAAAAACACCTTGTTCTTATTTTTCTTTCTATTTATTTTCACTGTTGGGTTTGCGCAAAAAATTTCTATTGAAGAATACCTGAATACTTATCGGGATATTGCAATAGCTGAAATGAAAAGATTGGGTGTGCCGGCGGATATAACGCTAGCGCAAGGTGTATTAGAGACTGAAAATGGAAATAGTGAACTTGTAAAAAAATCCAACA
>CANICR010000095.1 GCA_947466405.1 Chitinophagaceae bacterium
GTAATTGCATACGATGATCAAAGAGTTTGTAATGCTTTTGCTACAATCTCAGTCGTTGTTGATGGCGGTCCTAACGTTACTTCAGTAACTACGAATCGTGATAGTATATGTATTGGATCTGATGCAACTTTAACTGCTACTACAAGTACTATTGCTACTGGAAATGCTGTAATAGGTAATGGTGCTGTTGTAAATACAATTACATCGTACCCAACACCATTTGGACAATTCTATGGTTCTAATCATGAGCAATATTTGATCAGGGCTTCTGAATTAACAAACAAAGGGCTTACTGCTGGTAATATCACCAATATTGCATGGGAAATGGGAACAGGGTATACATACGCTGCACTCCAGAATTTCAATATTCAAATGGCTCACACTAATTTGAATGCAATGACAAGTACATTAGTAGCTAACGGATTTACAAATGTGTATCCATCTACAACGTATATGCCTAGCGGATCTACTGGATTTAGCACTATTACATTCGCTACTCCATTTACTTGGGATGGTGTTTCAAATATCATAGTAGATGTAAGCTTCTCTAACTGTAGTGTTTGTAATGGAACAACAAGTTGTACTACTTCATTTACAGACAATGGAGTTGTAAAACAAGCTGCTACATCTTATGTTTCTACTGTAAACTTCCATGCTGATGGTAATTGTACTATTAATTCAATGACGCCATCAAATACAGGTACAACATACAGTCAACGTCCAAATATGAGATTTAGAGGACAAAAAGTAACTGCAGGGGCAGGTTCTCTAAACTGGACATGGAATCCTGGAGCACAAAATAATGCAAGTGTAACCGTGGCTCCTTCAACAACAACAACATATTCTGTAATCGCTACTGATCCACTTACGGGTTGTTCAAGTAAGCCTAAGAATGTAACTGTAACTACCATGAATGTACCAACTGCTCCTGCAGGTGATAGTTCATCACAATGTGGTTATGGCACTCCTAGCTTAAGCGTTACATCAACAAGTACAAATATTGGATCATCATACTTTAATTGGTATGATACTTCATCATCTTCAACTATTACGTATTATAATAATAATTTTAATACACTATCGTTAAACGGAGCTTCTATTAGTGGAAGCGCATCGCAAGTAAACAATGCCATACAATTAACGCCAAACTCCACAAATCAGTTAGGAGCATTAGCTATCCCTGCTAATGGAATCAATGCTCAACGTTATACAATTGGCTTTGATTTAACCACAGGCGGTGGCGGAGGTGCAGATGGATTGAGTTATAGTTTTGCAGATAATGCAGATCCTTTAGCTACATCTCCAAATGCAGAAAATGGTACCGGCTCTAAACTTGTAATTGGCTTTGATGATTATGGTGCTGGTGCAGGTGCTAATGGAATAAGAGTGCTTTATAACTCAAATGTTTCTGGCGATATCGGTACAACCGTAGGAACCAATGGAATAGTGGGTTACTCGGATAATATCGATTGGGTAGGACAATCAAATGTTCCTGTATTAGCAACAATTGATGAAGCTGGTAAATTAACATTAACTGTTGGAGGTACTGCTATATTTACAAATCTCCAATTGCCTGCAGCTTACGTGTCTGCTAATAAAGCAACATGGAGGCATGTATTTAAAGCAAGAACAGGTGGATTATCTATGGTTCATCAAATAGATAATTTAAATCTTCAATACTATAGATCTGGTCTTGTAGGTGTTGGGGCTTCTTATTCTAGGCCAATATCTAATACAACACGTTATTATGTGTCAGAAAAATCATCATTTGGTTGTGAAGGACCAAGAACAGAAATAGTAGCTCATGTTACTCAGCCTGATCCAATTTCGGTTAGTGCTAGTAATACAACTGCTTGTCCTTATACAAGTGTTCAATTAAACGCTTCTAATACATTAACTAATAATAATTATAATTACACATGGTCTGCAAGTCCTGCGTTAGGAAGTGGCTTATCAAATGGAACTACAGGGTCAAGTATATCTATTGTGCCTACTACAGCAGGAAGTTATGTTTACACAGCTACAGCGACTGATGATGCAGCAGGTTGTGTTACATTGAATGCTGTAACAGTAACAGTAAACGAAAGACCAGTTATGGATAGTGTAAGAGCATCTATCACTTCAATGTGTGGTGGTACACCATCTATTTTGCGTGCTTATTCTGGAGCAATTGCAAATGGTCCACAAAGTTTACCTACAGGGTATTTACCATCTAATGCAACATCTGCATCTGATGAGGATATCTTGAATGTTACTTTTGCATCTATCAACAATACCTCAACTTGTTCTACAACAGGTGCTGGTAGTTCAACTTTAAATCTGTATTCAGATTATACGGGTATTTCTGCTCCTACATTAACTGCAGGAGACATTTATCCGATTTCAGTTGGAGTTGGAACTTGTGGTGGAAACTTCAGCAACTGGACGAATGTATTCATAGATTACAACAGAAGTGGAACATTCGAAACAAATGAAAGGGTGTATACTTCTTCTGCATCTACATCTGGTGCGCATATTGAAAATGGAAATATAACAATACCTGCAAACGCTACACCTGGAGTTACGCTGATGAGGGTTATTGTTCGTGAGTTTGGTACAGCGGCAGATTTGCCAACAGGTACCTATACTTGGGGTGAAACAGAAGATTATAAATTAAATATCCAAGGGCCTGTGTCTCAAACACCTGGAAATACATTTACATGGACACCAGGAAATCTTACTGGTGATACAGTAACAGTAAGTCCATATGTTACAACAACATATAGTGTTATTGCAACAAGTTATACAGGTTGTTCAAGTGATACGGGCAGGGTAACAATAAATGTTATTCCAGTAGATGTAACTGTAAGTGCAAGTGCCACTACTATTTGTGCGGGAACTTCAATTACCTTAAGTTCTTCACCTTCTGGGGTAGGTCCATTTGCTTATTCTTGGAGTAATGGAAGCTCAGTAGTGAGTACAGCTTCAGGATTCTCAGCATCGCCTGTATCTACAACTACTTACACGCTTACCATTACAGATAATTGTGGTGTTCGTGATACAGCTTCAGTTACTATAAATGTGAATAGTATCCCAACGGCAACTATTACTGAAGCTGGTCCTATCTTATTATGTTCAGGATCTAGCCATACATTAACGGCTAACTATACAAATACTACTCGCCCATTATTACAATGGACATTAAACGGAACAAATATTCCGGGAGCAAACGGTAGTAGTTATTTAGTTACAGCAAATGGTGGAGCGTATAGAATTAAAATAATTGATTCAGTTACTACTTGTTCAATTGTTTCTGCTGCAACATCAGTAAATATTTTACAGCTTCCTTCGAATGTAACTATTACGCCAAGTAGCCCTTCAATTTTAGCAGGATCTCCTGTAACGTTGAATGGAGTTGCTTACGAAGATGTAACGGCTACGGTAGGTCAAGATGTAACATTAAATATGCTATCTGCTCAAGGAAATCCTTATCGTCCTGGAGTAGGAAATGGCAATCAGGTTAAAACGCAAATGCTTTTAAGGGCTAGCGAATTAAATCAATTAGGATTGAATGGTGGTAGAATTACAAGCTTAGGGCTTACTGTAAAAAACAATACGGGTGCAGTACTTTCAAACTTCAGTATTAAGATGGCAGCAACCAATTCTACTGTGGCTACAACTGCAATAGCGTCTAGTTCGCTTACCACTGTTTATACAGATCCTGATACATTGAAGCCTTTCGTTGGTCTTAATAATTATGTGTTTAGTACTCCATTCGTATGGGATGGTACGTCAAATGTAATCGTTCAGATTTGCCAACAAAACACAGCTGCAACTGGCCTTATCTATGTAGCGGCTTATAATCCTGCATTTAATGCTAATACGCAATCCAATGCATCAAATACGGCTTGTAGTAATGCATCAAGTGGTATTGTTTATGCTGCAAGACCAATGTTAACGATAGGCTCTAGCAATAAACTGCCGATTACTTGGTCAACGCTGCAAGTGTTAGATGATACTTCATTGAGGGGCAGATTAGTGGCTTATCCTACTTCAACTACCACATATACAGCTGTTGCTACCAATAGCATTGGTTGTACTAGGTCAAATACTGTAACCGTAAACGTTACTTCACAGTTAGTTGTTAAAGCATTCTTAGAAGGTTCTTATGCTGGTAATAGATCAATGTTGTCAACATTGAACAATCCTGATTTAGGTCCAATAAGCACAGATCCTTCAGCAACAGATACCATTACCATTAATTTATGGAGTCCAGCTAGTTTAAGCAACGATGTTCCAGACTATAGCTTTAATACAATATTGCATAGTTATGGTATAGCAAATCTTAATCTTCCTGTTTCTACCGGCAGTTATTATATAGCTGTTAAACACAGGAACAGTATAGAAACCTGGAGTGCATCACCTATTAATTTTGGAACGGCTAGTGTTGTTTGTGATTTCACATCATCTTTATCACAGGCATATGGAGATGGTACAAATCCACCGTTGAAGAGTATGGGTAATGGTGTGTATGCGATCTATGGTGGGGATGTGAATCAGGATGGTACGGTAGATGGAAGTGACATGGGATTAACGGAGAATGATGTATCAGCGTTTGCGTTTGGTTATAATGTAACGGATTGTACGGGAGATGGAGCGAGTGATGGATCAGATATGACGTTGATAGAAAACAACACATCATTATTCTTATTCATGGCGCGTCCATATTAAAATAAAAAAATAAAGTAAAGTAAAAAAGCATCTAATAATTAAAATATAAAACGATGAAACAGTCAACGCCATTTGGAAGATTACTAGTAGTAGGTCTTTGTATATTGCTAGGGTTAACGGCAAGATCTCAGGCTCCGACGTACGAGTTGTATGTAACGAACCAGAGTCAAGTATCTCCAAGGATATATCAGTTTGATGTATACTTATTAAGAACGGGGGGTACTCCACTGGAGTTATCGCTAATGCAATTTGGATTAGGGTTTGATACCTCTATCGTGAATGGCGGTTCTGTAAGTATGTCCTTTGTTACGGGATCATCTCAGCTAACAAATGCGGCGCAGGTTCCTACTAGTTTTAATATGGGTAGTTCTGCCTTGACGGTGAATGGGATAGTATATCGTTTTATGAATCAGGCGGCTAAGACCCCTCCGGGTGCTGGTGCTGGTAGTGTGATAAGTGCTACGAAGACAGGATGTACTTCTCCTGGAACAAGGATAGGAACATATAGGTTAACCAATACGGTTGATTTTAGAAATTCATCTACGTGTAAGCATGTATTTAGTACAAATACTGCAACGGGCAGAACGTCAACGCTAGTGAATGGATATGTAAATGGTACAAATACTCCATTAGTGGGTACGAGTATGGGTTATTTGAGTGTGGGCAGTTGCGATCAGAATCTTGTATTAAATGCGTGTAATGTTACGACGTCATCTACTACAACAGCGGCGGCATGTTACGGAGGTTCTAATGGAACTGCGAGTATAACATTATCAGGTGTTGGAGCTTTTGCATCAGGAAGTTATGAGTTAGATTCAAGTGGCGTGAGTGTTGCCTATAGCGCAAATCCTTTTGTGGTTAGCGGCTTAAGTGCTGGCGATCACACTGTAACATTATTATCAGGTACGGGATCATGTCCTGCATCGAATAGCTTTACGATTAGCCAACCGGCAAGTGCATTGTCCTCATCATACGAGGCGTCATCATGTGAGTCTTATACATTACCATGGGGTGGTCAAGTTAGTAATGATACGGTAGTGAGTCATGTGTATACGACTTCAAAGGGATGTGACAGTACGGTAACGGCTACGATAACGATTAAGCATGGTGTTACGAGTTCATTTACGGGAGCTGATTCATGCGACAGGTATACATTACCGTGGGGTGCTGTAGTTACTACAAGTGGTAATTATTCACATGCATATCAAGCGGCTAATGGTTGTGACAGTGTGGTGACTGGTATTATACGAGTGAATCACAAGGTATTTACCACGCTAAGAGATACGGCATGTTATGTCTATACATTACCATGGGGTGGAGAAGTGGATATATCTGGAGCGTATGTGTATACGTATCAGGCAGCCAATGGTTGCGATAGTATCGTAACGGACAATGTGGTTATCAATGTTCCGGTAGCGGGTATCACCAACAACACGGGATCTAGTGTGTTAACTTGTTCAAGAACAGCTATCAGTGTTACGGCTACAGGCGGTGTAAGGTATTCATGGAGTGATGGATTGGGCAGCAATGCTACTGCAAGTATAACAAGAGGTGGTACTTATACGGTAACGGTAACGGACGCCTTTGGTTGTGTTGCGAGCACGGATATTACGATTGATTCAAACAAAACAGCTCCGATAATTGAGATGACCAATATTACGGGATCAACGATATTAACCTGTACGCTTAACTCCATAAAGGTGTTGGCTACGGGAGGTGTAAGTTATGTATGGAGTGGCGGTTTGGGATCAAGGGACAGCGCTAGTATTACTTCTGCAGGAACCTTTACCGTTACTGGTATGGGTACTAATGGATGTACTTCTACTGCGAGTGTAACGACAACGGTAGGAGGTTTGCCAGCGAATCCGACGGTAAGTTCTACACGCGGTAATGTAGCGTTTTGTGGATCGGGTAAAGATACTTTATCGTCTACGGCTGCTACGGGCAATACAATAGATTGGTATAGTTCAGCAAATGCGACTGTTAAACTACAGGCTGGTACATTAGCTGGAATAAATAAGTTGATAACACCAGTACTTACAGTGACGACAACGTATTATGCTGAGACAAGGACAATAGGAACGGGTGGAGGATGCGTATCGGATATAAGAACACCATATGTAGTAAGGGTGAATCCATTAGCTAGTTTACCAAC
>CANICR010000096.1 GCA_947466405.1 Chitinophagaceae bacterium
CGTATGATTAAAAATAAAACTCATTTTTTGTTAGTAAACTATTACCCTCGCTAGTTTATATTTTACTGGCATTTTTATTTTAGGAATGCGTATTTTCAAAATGCCACATGTATATTCAGCTTGAATAAAACATATATCAGCATCTTCCGGTAACACTATATTTTTTTCATATTTCTCATAATAGAATTCGTGATTTGCATATTTTACGCCTATTTTATTTTCTTTTCTTTTATGCAAGACAATTATATTCAGAATGTTATTCTTACTTTCAACCAATATCTCTTCCTTATGAACTCCTGGAATAGCCATTTCAATATTTAATAGAGTGGGCATTTCAATGACATTTACTTCTGGTGTTCTTGTTTCAATATTGGTCATTTTTTTAATTGACTCTTTCTGTTTTTCCGCACTCAAATAAGGTGTGTACTCGCCGGGATAAATAGAAGACTCCGATTTTTTTTTCTGTAAAATTTTCATTGCTTCGATATTTTATATTTCATAAATTAGTTTAATTATCTTTTGTTAATAATGACAATGTTCTTTTTATGCATGATAGCGATCATGATATTGCAATTCATTAATCAATAGATTTATTTTCTTTTTTAAATTAAATTATAATAAACATGTCAATAACGCCCGCTAATCATTACCATGACGAATTAAAAAAATGGCAAGAATCAATTAATTTCTTTATTAATACTGCGTTGGAATTAGAAGAGCATTTAGATGATGTAGTTAAAAGGAATTCAATAGTTGATATTGCTGCCAAAGTTGAAGTTCATCAACTAATGCTGAATAAAATAGTTGATAAACTTCATTATCTTCAGAAAGAAATACTATTACAGATATCTTTTTTATTAAAAGATGAAAAATTAATAGGAGATAATGAAATAACAAATGATTTTGAAATGCAGCACAGTTCATTAACAGAAAGAGTTAAGAGAATTGAAAAGGAATTTGTAGATGTTGAATTTTATTGTAATGCTTTTATTACAGAAATATTAAAATAGTGTTAAAAAAAATCCCTTACAAATTGTAAGGGATTAATTAAAACAACAATGATAGTTTTCAAAAGGGAATTATCTTATTTAATCTTCGAAAGCATATTCGGGCTCTTCGATTACCAATTTATTTTCAACTGTAGTGATTCCTGGGGCAGACCAAACTGCATTTTCCGCATCTTCTCTTTCTGCAAATGATCTTACCTTTCCGCGCAAAGTAACCTTGCTTCCAGATACGTCAGCACTTATTTTTCCAGCATCAATATTTGCACTCCTTAAAAAACTCGCATTTATTTTTAATTGCAATTCGTAAGGTGTTACTTTTGGTTTAACGGCAACTAAATTTGTAACAAATCTTACCCCAATTAAATTTTCAATAGCCGTTTTTGCTTGATTTCTTTGATATTCCCACTCAACTTCACCTTCTAATTTTACATTACCATCCTCTACACTAACTTTTACTTTGTCTTCAGGAATCATTGTATGCCACTTTAATGCGTTCACCACAGCTTCAGCAATTTCAGTGTCTGTTTTCTTATATGATGGAGATATTCCTACCATAATGTCTTCTGCAATCGCTTTCACGCCTGCAACTTTTTTCGTTGTTTTTTCAGCAAGTACTTTTTTAGAATAGGTGTCAACCTGACCAGATAAGGTTACGATGCCATTTTTTACAGAAACGCCTATTTGTGATGCGTTTAAAAATGGTTCCCATTTTAATTGTTCAATTACATCCTTTTGAATTTCATTATCACTTTTCATAATTTTTAAAATTTAGTAGTTAAAAAATAATTTATTTAATTTTTCAAAGAAAGCATATATCAACATGTATTTCAATGACTTTAATCATTATTTAAATTGATTATTGTATAAATATTAATCAAACATAAAAGTTGAAAGAGTTACAATTATATTTCAATTGGTATCAATGAATGTTGATTTTAATTATTTATATGTCTGATGATGAACATTTATTTACTCTATTCATTGTCGTTATTTTGAAACAATCATTTTTATTTACTTATTACATAGCTTTTGAATTATTATTAGATAATGTCAAAGAAATTAAAGAAAGTTATACCTGATTTTATGATGCCAGAGAATAATCCGGTATATAACACCGATATAGAGTCTAGTCCAATAATTAACGAAGAGGATAAATTTGATTATATCGAAGATGAGAATGAATTAGATGATGTTATCGACAACGAAAACATTGATTTTGTAGATCAATGATAAATTTAAAAAAGTATGATTCAGCTTGCTAAAGAAACAGGGATTAGATTAATGCAGCTTTCATGTCCGGCTTTTGCCAATAATGAATTTATTCCAGTAAAATATACTTGTGATGGAATAAATCAGAGTCCACCTCTTGAAATTGAAGGTATTCCAGAAGATGCAAAAAGTCTTGCCATTATTGTAGAAGATCCTGATGCTCCTATAAATACATGGGTACATTGGTTGATTTGGAATATTCCTGTGACACATCATATAAAAGAAAACTCAGCAAGAGGAAGCCAGGGAATGAATGATTTCGGTAGGAGATTTTATTGTGGCCCTTGTCCAATTAGCGGCATACATCATTATATTTTCAAGATATATGCGTTAGATACTATTTTGAATTTACCCATTAATACAAAAAAAATAGAATTAGAAAGAGCTATGTCGGTTCATATATTGGCTTTTGGCCAACTCACAGGTTTGTATAAAAAAAAATAATATCAACATGAAATATGTACTAATAACATTAATTTCTTTTGTTGCTTTTTCTTCATTGCTTGGAGGGTTTATATTAATGAGTGTGCCAGATGGAAGTTTATTTAATTTATCTGTGAGTAGTTTAAAAGAAACCATATTTAAAGATTATCAAATACTTGGTTTGTTACTATTTGTTTTCATTGGGTTAACAAATCTTTTCGCATTGTATTATACTTTACAACATCGTTTTAAAAAGTTTACATATGTTATTTTAGCTAGTATTTTATTATGTATTTGGGCAATATTGCAGCTGATTTATTTTAATCATTTATTATGGTTGAGTACATTTTATTTTACTATTTCAATAATTACGATATTAATTTCTAATCAATTAAAGGGAAGGCTGTTGATTTAATATAGGATTGGTTAAAGCATTAATGTATGACAACGAACTTTATAAATTCATATCTAATTACTATTTTTTTATTTTGGGCTAGTTTAAGATATATTAAAGAATTTATCTTATTTATTTTAATAAAATTATACGAAATATTTATTCAAAGAATTTAAAAGATATGGTATTAGAAATAGATGATAGTAAAAAATTATCAGAAATTGCAGAACTTTTTTCAGCATATTACCCATTTTTAAAATTAGAATTTTATAAACATCCTCATCAATGGCAAGAAGAATCTGATTTAAATGACATTATCTCACAAAATAATTTGATTGGAGACATTAGGAGTATACACAAAACGACTTCTGTTGACATATACTTCTGGAATAAAGTGGGAACGATTGAGCAGGCTTTTAAAAATAAAGCTGGATTGAATATACAGATATTCAGGCGCCATAGTAGCAAATGGATTCAAACTCTAGGAACAGATGAAATTACATTAGAAGAACAAAATAATATTGGGAGAAAAGCCACAGAAGATGATTTGCATGGAACGGACAGGAAATTCGAATCAGAGAAAAGCATTTAACTCATCAGAATTTTATGAACAATAATTTTAAAAATTATATAAGCAAAGAAATTCCAGTATTGGTGTATTTTTTTTCAGAACAAAAAAAATCACATGAAATAATACAGTCAATTTTACTTTATGTCAAAAAATTGGCAGGTTCGTCAGTGTTAATATTGAAAATAGACATTGAAAAAAATCCAGTTTATCTAGAAAATTATTTAATTTTTTCAACGCCAACTTTAATGATTTTTAAAAACGGGAAAAGTATCTGGAGGAAATCTGGAGAAATAACGGCAAATGAAATTTTACAATATTTATTATTATACGCAGTTTAATTATCAGCATGATCTTATAATATGAGTTTTTTTTGTTTTAAAAATGACTCTTGTCATAATTTGTTATTTTCTTAATAAATACATTTGATATAATTAAAAATAAATACATGAAAACAGCAGTACAATTTTCTGAAATACTAGAAGCGCCTAGGTATTTGCCTTGTGTGTCTTTGATAATGCCTTTTGATCCAAAAATGGGACTTAAAAAAGAATTGGACTATAAACTAAAAATTGCGGCTGATAAAATAGAGCGGGAATTGATGTTAAATTTCCCTTCTGAAAAAGTGATTCCGGTTTTTAAGAAATTGCAACATGCCCTGCTTAATTTGAATTATTATACCCATAAAAAAAGTATAGCAATTTTTATTTCCCCATTAGTTGAAAAAATCTATTATTTAGACATTGTCGTTGATGAAAAAATAATCATTGATGAATCTTTTGAAATAAGAGATTTGATTTATAGCAAAAAGCAAATTCACAAATATTTACTAGCAGTATTAAGTAACAAAGAGGTTAAAATATTTATAGGTAACACCACCCATTTTATAAAAGTAACTTCAAATGTGCCTGATCATATTGATGCTTATAAGAAAGATTCTCATGAAAAAGTAGCCAATTTTACAGATGAAAATAAACGAAAAGAGATTTTGCTTGATAAATTTATGAGGCATACCGATAATGGACTTTCTTTACTCTTACAGGCCTACAAGCTTCCTTTATTCATCATGGGGACAGCTAAAACAGTTGGTCATTTTAAATCAATTACGCACAATACAAAAAGCATTATTGATAGTGTGTCTGGAAACTTTGAAGAAAAGTCTGAAGCTGAACTTTTGGATATTATGTCTCCATATGTTGCAGATTGGAAAAAAGTAATGCAAATTAATTTGTTAAAGCAAATTGATGATTGTTATGGTAATAAAAAATTGGCTATTGGAATAAATGATGTCTGGAAAGCCGCTTTTCAAAAAAGAGGAAGGTTATTGATTGTAGAAAAAAATTATGTCTTCCCCGCTGACCATACTGATCATCCTGATATTATTTTTAAAAGAGAAGATAATCTTAAAAATGCTTTTTATATCAAAGATGCAGTAGATGATGTGATTGAAAAAGTATTGTCTAGTGGAGGAGACGTTGAATTTGTTGATGAAGGCAATTTGAATAAATTCGATAAAATTGTGCTGTTGGAGTATTATTAATTCTGCAATTCAGAATTTAAAGTAAACAAATAGCCTCCCAAAATTCTTTGAGTCATTTTCTATTCTGTGGTACAGTGGTTTTATATGCGGCTGTTGTAAAAACCGCTCCACTTTTTTTCTCAACTGCCCACTTCCTTTGCCTGGGATTATTTCGACTTCTTTAATTCTATTTTCGATGGCATTATCAAAAGCATTTTTTAGCGCTTTGTCTATTGCTTTTGAGTCGTTATAAATGTCGTGTAAATCTATTTTGATTCTACCCATGAATTATGCTATTATTTTAATTCCATTATCTTCAAATGCCACTAATCTTTGCTTATATAAGTTACCTATTGTCATCTTGAATGTTTTCTTACTCATTTGAAAAGTTTCATAAATTTCGTCTGGATTACTTTTATCATTGAATGGAAGGAATCCGTTATTCTCTTTTAATAAGCGAAGGATTTTTTCAGTTTCTCCTTCAACTCTTTTATACCCATGTTTTCCAGCTACCACATCAATCTTGTTTTCGATTGGATATATCTTTTTTATAAAACCTTCGAACACATCTCCTGATGTTATATTTCTGTAGATCTCATTTGAATGTAAAACCCCGGTATGATGATGATTAATAATTACTACATAGCCAATATCAGTTTTTCGATAAACGGTCAATGTTACTTCGTCTAATTCTTTTACAGTTAATTCGTCGTTTGATAAAAAGGAATCAATTTTTTCTGTTGCTGCTATTCTGCCTGTCTGTTCATCTAATACTATTTTCACTAAATAAGAGCCATTGGGAATCATTTTTTGTAATTGCTGAGATTTAGGAACAAAAAGATCTTTCATTAAGCCCCAATCCAAAAATGCACCTTGTGGTGTTACACTTATGGTATTTAGTTTTACGATATCGCCTAAAATACCTTTTGGTGTTTGTGTTGTAGCAATTAATCGATCTTCTCCATCATGATAAACAAATACTTTAATGTCATCGCCTTCTTTAAGACCTGCTGGCACAAATCTTTTTGGCAACAAAATACCCTCTTTGCCATCATCTAAATAAAGGCCAAAGTCTACTTGTCTTAATACTTTTAGAACGTTGTATTCACCGACTTTTATCATTCTTTTAATTTGATGCAAGATACAGTATAACCATACAACATGGAAATTTGCTATCTTTACGTAAATTAATTCCTTTTGAAATTTACCGAATTCGATTTTGATAGCAGATTATTAGAAGGCATAGATGCTGCTGGGTATGAGGACGCGACGCCTGTTCAAGAACAAGTTATACCGCACATACTTCAAGGCAAAGATATTATTGCCTCTGCACAAACAGGAACTGGAAAAACAGCTGCTTTTCTGCTCCCGTTAATTAATAATATTTTAAAAGACGCGATTCAATCTAATTCCATAAAAGCACTCGTTATTGTGCCCACCAGAGAATTAGCTATTCAGATATCTCAACATTTAGAAGGGTTTTCTTATTTTACCGGAATTAGTTCTATTGCAGTTTATGGCGGTGGTGATGGAAATGCCTTTGTACAAGAGAAAAAGGCATTGAGTGAAGGGGCTGATATTGTAGTTTGCACTCCTGGCAAAATGATGTCGCATATTAAAATGGGGTATGTGAAATTACAAGGCTTACAATATTTAGTGTTAGATGAAGCTGA
>CANICR010000097.1 GCA_947466405.1 Chitinophagaceae bacterium
CAGTTATTTCTTGCTGGATTTATCGGCGAACTAATTTCAAGAAATTCAATAGAAAGAAATAATTATCTGATTGAGCAAAAGACAGGCCTTTAAACATTGAGCGCCTCTTCGAAAAATATCATCATTATTGGTCCCGCACATCCACTTAGAGGCGGCCTAGCCTCCTATAATGAACGTTTAGCAAGAGAATTCCAACACCAAGGCCATCATGTTGACCTCTATACTTTTTCCCTACAATATCCGCAATTTTTATTCCCGGGAACAACCCAATTCTCTAGTGAACCTGCCCCAATTGATTTATCAATCCATATTTTGATAAACTCTATCAACCCGTTTAACTGGATTAAAATTGGAACAAAAATAAAAAATTCAAACACCGATTTAATCATTGTCAGATATTGGCTGCCATTTATGGGACCATGTTTAGGAACCATTTTAAGAATAGCTACAAGAAATAAAAAAATTAAAGTAATCTGTATTGCGGATAATATTATTCCTCATGAAAAAAGATTTGGGGACAATGCTTTTACTAGTTATTTCATTAAACCAATAGATGGTTTCATCACTATGAGTCAAAAAGTTTTAAGCGACTTACATCACTTTTCAAATATCAAACCTGCGAAATATATACCGCACCCTCTCTATGATAATTTTGGAGAAAAAATAACCCAATTGGAAGCAAGAAACAAAATTGGCATTAATACAGAAATCAACGTTGTGCTATTTTTTGGATTTATTCGTAAATATAAAGGATTAGATTTATTATTTGAAGCAATCCAATTATTCGAAAAAAAGAATGACAAAAAAAATACAAAATTTCTAATCGCAGGAGAATTTTATGAAGACCGAAAAATATATGATGAATTGATAAAAAAATTAGGCATTGAAAGCTCCTTGATTTTACGAACAGATTTTATACCAGATAGCGAGGTGAAATATTATTTATGTGCCGCTGATGTTGTGATTCAACCCTATAAAAATGCCACACAGAGTGGCGTTACTCCCCTTGCTTATCATTTTGAAATACCGATGATAGTTACGAATGTAGGTGGTCTAGCCGGACTAGTTCCTGATAGAAAAGTGGGATTAATAGCAGAACCAAATGCCTTGTCAATTTCCCAAAAAATTGAAGAATATTTCGAATTAGGCAAAGCCCATTTTATCCCTGGATTGATTGAAGAGAAGAAAAAGTATAGCTGGAAAGTGATGGCAGACTCAATATTAGAAATGTCCAACAGCTAATTTGCAATTTCTATGCAATATTTTAACCATATCTCGCCGTATTGAATTACAAATGCTGATCATTGTATCCTGCTAATTAACTGAATTTTCTTATTTTGCATCTATTATGATACACAGAAGTAAAGCTCCTTTAAGAATCGGATTAGCTGGCGGAGGAACCGACGTTAGTCCTTACAGCGATATGTTTGGCGGCGCTATTTTGAATGCTACGATTTCTTTATCTGCTTATGCTAGCATAGAACCAATTAAAGAAAATAAAATTATTGTTGAAGCATTAGACAGGAATGAAAAACAAACATTTGATTTCAATACAGTATTGCCTATTGATGGAACTTTGGATTTATTAAAAGGTGTTTACAATAGAGTTCAAAAACAATTTGGGCTGCCTTCAAATGGCTTCAGATTATCCACTTTTGTGGACGCTCCTGCCGGTTCTGGCTTGGGAACATCCTCCACATTAGTAGTAGCCATTTTAGGTGCATTTGTTGAAATGCTAAAGCTACCTTTAGGCGATTACGATATAGCCCACCTAGCCTATGAAATCGAGCGATATGATTTGGGTCTGGAAGGTGGTCGACAAGATCAATATGCCGCAACTTTTGGAGGTGTTAATTTTATGGAGTTTTATGAAAAAGATAAAGTTATTGTTAATCCCCTTCGCATAAGATCTCAATACATGAATGAATTAGCCAATAACTTAGTGCTTTACTTTACAGCTACTTCAAGAGAAAGTGCTACAATAATTAAAGAACAAGTAAAAAATGTAACTAATAAAAATGAAAAAAGCATTGAAGCGATGCATCAATTAAAAGAGCAAGCTAAAATGATGAAAGAAACACTTTTGCAAGGAAAATTAAATGAATTTGGACAAATATTAGATTACGGATTTCAACAAAAAAGAAAAATGGCAGCCAATATCAGCAATAGTGCCATTGAAGAAATTTATGAAGCAGCCAAAAAAGCTGGAGCAACTGGCGGAAAAATAAGTGGAGCAGGTGGTGGTGGATTTATGATTTTCTATTGCCCAGGCAATTCTAATTATGAAGTAAAAAAAGCATTATTAACTTTTGGAGGCGAAATTAAGAATTACACGTTTACAAAATATGGCTTAAGTAGCTGGAGTATATAAAAATTAAAAGCATAACTAAATTATGAATAGTCAAATAAAAAAAATAATAAAAGACTCAATAGATGTAAAGACATTAGTCTTGGCTAACAATGAATTAATTGAAACATTAGCACAATGCGTAACGGAAATTGTTGCCGCTTTTAAAAATGGAAATAAAGTTTTATTCTGTGGTAATGGTGGTAGCGCGGCGGATGCCCAACATTTAGCCGCCGAATTTAGCGGAAGATTCTATACTGATAGAGAAGCGCTTCCAGCCGAAGCACTTCATGTAAATACTTCATATTTAACAGCAGTAGCTAATGACTATAGTTATGATGTAGTTTATTCAAGAATCATTAAAGGGATTGGGAAGAAGGGAGATGTACTAGTTGGATTAAGCACTTCAGGCAACAGTGGCAACATCGTAAAAGCATTTGAAACCGCCAATGAAAAAGGGATGATTACAATTGGACTTACCGGATCTACTGGTGGCAAAATGAAAGAACTGAGTAAGTATTTATTAAACGTTCCATCAAATGATACCCCTAGAATTCAAGAATCTCATATTTTACTTGGACATATTATTTGCCAATTAGTAGAAGAACAATATTTCAATACGGTACAGTCATAATATTTCTTTACAATGATGAGTACAGAAAATATTTTACATCGTGGACCAATTTCATCCAATAACACTTCTTACGAATGCATCATTCTAGCTGGAGGATTAGGCACTAGGTTGCGTACTTCTGTTCCCGATTTACCAAAATGCATGGCGCCAGTTGCCGGAAATCCGTTTTTAAAATATGTAATAGATTACCTGATCGATCAACAGGTAGATAGATTTATTTTTTCATTAGGATATAGACACGAGTATATAGAAGATTTTTTAAAAAATAAATACCCTGATTTACAATATAAAATTGCTTTAGAAAAAGAACCATTAGGAACAGGAGGCGCTATATTACTAGCCTCTAAATACACTTCAGCTAAAAATGTAATTATCCTCAATGGCGATACCCTATTTAAAGTTAATATACATAGTATAATGAGCGTTCATGAGCAAAACAATGCCTCATGCACCCTTTCATTGAAACCAATGCATGATTTTGACAGATATGGTGTTGTGGAGATTAATAAAGATGGTTATATTCAGCAATTTCAGGAAAAAAAATATTACACAAGTGGATTAATTAACGGCGGCGTATATGCATTAAACATTGATAATTTTAATCAAATTAATTTTCCCGAAAAATTCTCCTTCGAAAAAGATTATTTAGAAACATATTTCAATACTCGAAAAATGATGGGCATCATTCAAGATGACTATTTTATCGATATAGGAATACCTGAAGATTTCGAAAGAGCTAGTAAGGAAATATTTTAATGAGCAACTTCTTATTACTGATATTTAACACAGTCTAATATAAAAAAATGATTCCTATAAAAGAAATAGATAAAAGCTGGACTCTTTTTTTAGATCGAGATGGCGTAATTAATCATGAAAAGCATTTAGATTATATTCATACTTGGGATGAATTTATATTTTATGATGGCGTGAAAGAAGCCTTAAGTATTTTCGCGGCCACATTTAACAGAATTATTGTTGTAACAAATCAAAGAGGTATTGGCAAAGGCGTTACTAAATTAGAAGATTTGCAAACCATTCACAAAAATATGAAGTTATCCATTGAGGCAACAAATGGGAGAATTGACAATATCTACTTTTGCCCAGATATGGATGATAATAGCCCTAATAGAAAACCCAATGCAGGCATGGGTTATATGGCTAAAAATGATTTCCCAGAAATAGATTTTAGCAAATCAATCATGATTGGAAATACCATAAGTGATATGGCTTTTGGCAGAAATATTGGAGCGTATACTATTTTCTTACCCACTACAAAACCAGAAACTGATCAAAATGATCACAGAATTGATTTAGTATTTAACTCATTATTTGATTTCTCGAAAACCTTGTTACCCAACCCTTAACTATTAAAATGAAATCGACTTTTTTTATTGCTTTATTTTTCCATTCCATTACTTATGCTCAAAAAATAAGTCATACAGAGTATAGTTATTTAAATAAAAAGGAAGATTCTTTAAAAAAAATATCAGTTAAAATTCTACAAGACAGTTCGTTGGATAAAAGAATAGTAGCAGATAGTTTATTTACTAAAATATTTGTTCGTGCACTTAAATCCAATAACTCTTTTTATTTCCCATTCGATTCTTTATTTTCGATTTCAAGGTTATATGCTCCAGATAGTAGTTTTAAGATTTTTACCTGGCAACTGATGTTAAATGAAAATAATTATATTCAACATGGCGCAATACAAATGAATACAAAAGATGGAGCCTTGAAATTAATCCCCTTATTTGATAAGTCTGATTTAATACAAGACATTGAAACTCCCATTACTACTAACCTAAACTGGATAGGCGCTATCTATTATAAAATTTCAGAAACCGAATACCAGGGAACTAAATACTACACATTAATTGGATTTGATGAATATAGTCAGGAAACCAATCGGAAAATAATAGAAGTCCTGCATTTTGAAAATGAATATCCTGTTTTTGGGGGCGACTTCTTTTCATTAAATGAAAATAAATCAGAAAACAAATCAATTTCGAGATATGTGATGGAATACAAAAAAAATGCTGGACCCCGTTTAAATTATGATGATGAATTAAAGATTATTATTAAAGAACATCTTATTTCTGAAACAAAAGAAAGTAATAAAAAATCAACTTTAATTGGTGAGGGTGAATATGATGGATTTACTTGGAAAGATGGCAAATGGATTTTCTTATATGATATTTTCAACACAATTAAAAAAGAAAACGCATTGACGCCTCCTACAAAAGATTAAACAGAAAAGCAATTAACATTTTAATCATCTAGTTTTAATACAGCTAAAAATGCTTCCTGAGGAATTTCTACATTACCTATTTGGCGCATTCTTTTCTTTCCTTCCTTTTGTTTTTCTAACAACTTCCTTTTCCTACTAATATCACCGCCATAACATTTTGCTGTAACATCTTTTCTCATGGCACTGATATTTTCCCTAGCAATTACTTTGGCTCCTATAGCGGCTTGTATCGCAATTTGGAATTGCTGACGAGTTAACAACTCTTTCAATTTCTCACACAACTTTCTTCCAAATTCATGTGATCTACTTCGATGAATCAATGCGCTTAATGCATCTACCTTTTCACCATTTAACATGATATCCATTCTTACGATATCACTTTTCCTAAACCCAATAGGATGATAATCAAAAGAAGCATACCCTCTTGTCTGTGATTTTAATTTATCATAGAAATCAAAAACTATTTCAGTAAGCGGCATTTCAAAAGTTAACTCCACTCTTGTTGGCGTCAAATACCCTTGATGAATGAGCATTCCTCTTTTACCAATACACAACGTCATTATATTTCCGATATAATCTGGTTTGGTAATGATTTGAGCTTTAATGAACGGCTCTTCAATTCTTTCCGTTCTTGTAGGATCAGGCAATGTTGCTGGATTATGAACATCAATCTTTTCTCCGCTATTAGTATAGGCGATAAAACTAACATTTGGTACTGTAGTAATTACGGTTTGATTGAATTCTCTTTCCAATCGCTCCTGAATAATTTCCATATGTAATAGTCCAAGGAATCCACAACGAAACCCGAATCCAAGTGCCTGAGATGTTTCTAATTCAAAAGTTAATGAAGCGTCATTCAACTGAAGTTTCTCCATGCAATCTCGCAATTCCTCAAACTTATCAGTATCCACGGGGAAAATACCTGCAAAAACCATGGGTTTAACGTCTTCAAACCCATCAATACGTTTATCCGTAGGATTTATGACGGTAGTTAATGTATCACCAACTTTCACTTCCTTTGCATTTTTAATGCCAGTTATAATATATCCTACATCTCCACAATTAACCATTTCTTTTTTGTCCATCGTTAGCTTCAAAATACCTACTTCATCGGCTACATATTCTTTATCTGTACTGAAAAATTTTACTTTATCCCCTTTCTTTAAAGACCCATTAAAAATCCTGTAATAAACTATAATTCCTCTGAAGCTATTAAACACACTATCAAAAATAAGTGCTTGCAAAGGAGCATTTGGATCACCGGTTGGTGCAGGAATTCTTTCACAAATAGCTTGCAAAATTCCCTCTATCCCTATTCCCGTTTTTCCACTAGCTAATAAAATATCTTCCTCTTTACATCCAATCAAGTCAATAATTTGATCCCTCACTTCCGGTATCATAGCTCCATCCATATCCACTTTATTAATAACCGGAATAATGGTTAAGTCATTTTCAATGGCAAGGTATAAATTACTGATTGTTTGAGCTTGGATACCTTGTGTAGCATCAACTAACAATAAGGCACCTTCACACGCTGCCAATGCCCTACTTACTTCATAACTAAAATCAACATG
>CANICR010000098.1 GCA_947466405.1 Chitinophagaceae bacterium
CAGCTATTTCCAAGTTCGAACTCGAAAGTTGACTTTTGCTTAATTCCTGCTCTATGACTTTAATTTCCAACTCATATTTGTTCTTGTATTTGATGTATAATTTCTTTTCAATTTCATCTTCTACTTAGTGCTTCTCTAAAGATTATATTTTGCCTTTCAGCAACGAAATATTTTTTTTTAGATTTCTCTTTCTTTTTATCACTGGATATTATTCAACTCCTTTAAAAAAGCTTCATGAACTATTTTTGCATTCTGATTAACATTCGTTCCCTTGTCTCGTGTTTTATAATACCATTGACTTTTTTGAGTATAGTCAGTAAAAGGCGACAGCGATATTTCACCTCTTGCAAAACTCTTGAGTGGAAGGTATTCAATTTTAAATTTTTTGTTATTCCCTTTATGTTGATTCCCCTCTATAATATTATTTTCTTTCTGAAACAACTCAAGATAAACCAGCGAGTGACGATGACCTTGAATGCATTGCCCCGCTTGTTAAAAATGGATGATAAAATCACAATAAAATGGATAAAAGAAAAAAATGTGTCTCGTGTTAATAAGCTTGTGTGTAAAATATCTTAGATTGAGTGTTTATTTTATTGATTTAAAATTGTCTTCGCAAAGACATTTCTTGTCAGAATTGAATTCACTACAACAATCTTGTCCAGTTAAAATTTTATTATTCTTGTTTACCTCTGAAATTTTTTCTTTCGTTATTTTATAATAAGTTACTTCATTTCCCCATTTTTTAAAAATACACTTCATAAACAGTTTGTATTTACCCGCATAATACCTATCTCTTGTTACGTGGTTTTTCCTTTCGCTTACTTCATATGACTGATTATATTGCTCAAAACCAAAATAAACATCTCCGTTGTTTTTTATTTCAATGTATCTTTGTGGAGTCCCTGTCCCTGAAGTACCCGGCCTTGTTTCAAATCCTTTTGTTCCTATAAAAGGCAAATCCAATTTTTGCTCTGGTTCTAAATTGGCATTTTGTTTTGATGTGTCAGTCCTGACTATTTGCAAATGAGCACTTTCTCTGTATTTTAATGATAATTCCTTTTCCTTCAAAGCAAATTCTTTTTGTTTTGCGTCGATATGTCCACATGATAAAAGAAATATCGAAACGGCTAAAAGAACAATGACGAGTCGCATATTAAAAAGTTTTAGTTGTTGATGAATAAAAGAGAGTCGTGTAAAATTACAGCCAAAGTTTTGTGAGTAGGGCATGCCTAATGGTTGCGCTTGCACAATGCAAAGGTCTGGCTTATTGTTCTGATAGACTTAGGAAATTATCTAAGTAAAAAGCCTCTTCTTTTTTTATAACCTTAATTATTCTTACTAGCGTAGTTGAGGTATCGTTAGATCCACTACCGCCTTTTATTGTTAACTTAAACCAGTTACCATTATTTAATTCTCCTAGAAATTCAATTTTTGTTAGTTTTTTCGTGCCCCATCCTCCATTTCCAGTTTCGAATAGATGTCCAAAATTTGAATATTTTAAGTCATATTGGGTTGCCCATTTTTTGTTCAAAGTCTTGTCATCAATACTGCCATCATAGCCCCAAGCATTATCAATGACATCATTTATATAGGCTAAACATTTTTTTGTGACATATGTAGAATCTCCGTCAAAATCCTTGAGCACAATATTTGCTATCCAATTTTTATATTCTGTTGTGTTTTTTTCTTGGTTAATAAATTTTGTAATTAAGATATCAAAGTTATTTTCAGGAATATTGGAGAAGGCGTTTTGTGGTTTTACCTTGATTTGCTTTAATTCATTAGATATAATAATAAGGCTATCGGTTTTGTTTATTAGCTGATTTTTCAATTTGTTAATCTCAGTTAAATTCAGATTCAAATCAATCTTCAATCTAGTGTTTTCTAACTCCATTTTATCATAAATGTTGTTAATCTTCTTCAAATCAGTGCGTAATGAATCAATTTGATTTTGTGCCAACCCTTTTATATAAATATGTTCCTGAACTCTTGCAACATTCATTTCACGTTCATTAGCTAGTAAATTTGTTAAACTATCTGTTCTCATTTTCAAAGTTTCAATCTGCTCTTTTTTTGATTGCCCATAGATCAACCCCGTTTGTAATAAAAAAAAGATAAATATTGCTTTTTTCATTTTTTGTTATTTAGGTTTTGAAAAAATCTTATTACTGAACGTAAATTTAGCGGATTAGTTAGTATGCTGTGGCTAAAGATTTACCAAACTCTCCACATCCTCCCAAAAGTTCGAAATCAAACCCGTTAGGACCACCCAGCGAGAATTTTGGTCAATCTGTTTAGGTTGACCATTTAAATTTTCAGTTGAAATGCAGGACAGATAAGAGATTGCGGTGAAAAAACTATTGACTCTTGGATTGGGTGTAAGCGATGTTATGGGCTGGTTTATTTACCATCCAGAAATTATCAAGGGAGAAGTAAAAATAGAGACATTATTGTCGTACAGATAAATTTTCCCTTCACTGTATGCACCAGTTGTTAATTTCGTATCCCAAGTCATTTTAATAGTATATTGACCTGATATTAATGATTTAGTGATTATTGTTCTTGTTTTATCAATTTTAATATGATTTTCGAGAAATACAACTTCTTTATTATCGATGAAAAATATTTCTCCTTTGTTTGGAATATATCCACCGATAAATTCAATTTGATCACTTTCTAATATACGATCATCATTCATCATATATTTTCGGTCAACCTTATCAAACCATGAAGGCAAATCTTTATTCTTTTTTATTGTAAAGCCTTTCTTTTTATTTGATGATGCTTCAGTGGTTGTCGATATTTTTTTGAGTATAAAATTCTCACCTTCTTCTCCACAACAACCCGACCCTTCTTCCAAACAAAGCTTAATTTTTCCATGAATTTCATTTTCTGAAATCAATTCTAACTCTCCCACCTTTTTATTTGAATCTGCCTGTTTCCCAAAATAATTTTGTCCCTTAGGAATAAATAAATCGAAACAATTGCTTTTGGAACTATTAATCATAGCAATAACAGAAATTATGTCCCCGAGACTTCCACACCCTACATTGAAATCAAAAATATTTTCTTTAGATAAAAAATCAAAGTCTCCATAATATTCGTTTATAGTTCCGTCATTTTTTACAAAGCCATATTTTGACTTTGAAAATGAAATCAAATCATTTAAAGTATAATTCTCTTTTTTATTTAATACTATTGTGTCATTTTCTGTATTAGCTTGATTTTTATTGTTATTATTGGAACAACTTATGAAAGCAAATAGCGAAATCAATATTATTATGATATATACTCGGATAATGTATTTCATTTTATTGGGTTTTAACTTTCCTATTCGTTTGGCTTTTCGGTGTCGCCCCGTTTTTAAGTGGTCGCTGGTCTCCACTCTTTTCAAAATAACATTTCTTATCAGTCAAACGAACTTTCTAAATGTGTCAAAAGTCGGAGGCTCTTGTCTGACTGTGTCCGATAAATAATTCATAAGTTTTTTTTAATTATTATTGTTCATAAATTTCTTTCCCATCACAAGCAAACCTCTTTATCATAAACTCGTCAGGATGTGCACCATCTGTATTACCAAATGGCCAAGAAATTTTGAAAGTAACTACCCAAGTACAATCATCTCTTTTGTCAATAGATTCTTTTCTTATAACTCTTGCATATTGAGATTCTAACTGATTCTGTGTCTGAGTAAAATCATCTTCAATCTTAGAAGCAAGGCGATTAACATCTAAGTCAGAACATTTACAATTATCCTTTTTTTCATCTACCTTTTGTTCTTGTACTCCTGATTCCTTTACTGATTCGGAATTCGATGTTGGGTTTGTACAACTTGACAATATAATTGTAAGTATCAAGATTGAACTAATGAATTTGTTTTTTTTCATTTTCATAAATTTTGTTTTGCCTACTCTTTCAAAATGCAGTTTTCGGCTTCGCTGATGAGTTTTAAAAAGTCTCACAAAATATTTTAATTTGTCTTACAAAATGAGTACTTTGTCTATAATTACCCATAATTCCCTTACCTCCGAAATACATCTCGCCTATACAAATCAAACATAACACATTTTTATAAATAGACGATATATGTCAATGTAAACATTGCGGATTATTTGGTATGCTTTAGCTAAAGATTTAATAAGCTTTCCATATCATCCCAAAAGTTCGACCTCAATCCCTGCAGCTCCACCCAGCGAGAATTTTGGTCAATCTGTTTAGGTTGACCATTTTTATTTTCCGCTGAAATGTAGGATAGATAAGAGATTGCGGTGAATAGGCTGTTTAATCTTGAATAGATAAATCTGATTTTAATAACCATCCTCTTGTAATAATACCTTTACTATTAATGAATTTCACATAGGCAAATTTGTCGCTGGACTTTTCAATAAATACATTTTGCCCTCCAACAATATACCCTTTTTGTTTTGTTTCTATCGATGGTTCTTTATGGAAATAAGCTTTTTCTGTCAAAACTATTGAAATATTTTCAGTAGATACTTTAGAAAAATTTAGCTCATAATCTCCTACTTCATTTGAATAATTTATAGAAGGCGGGTTAATTGAAATCGTATAGTCTCTTCCTTCTGATAAATCCATAGAACCTGGAATTTCTCCAATAAAGTTATTTAAGGATTTAGGTATTTTCACGCTTATTTTTTCTAAAGTAACAGAATCTTCAAATATTAAATTACCCCCAAATCTTAAGCTAATTATTTTGTTATTTTCTCGTGTTTCAATAGATAAAATACAAGTGTTAATCATATTAGATGTTCTTTCATCGAAATAGTTAGATAAATCGGGAACTTTTTCTGGATCATCAATGTTATTTTGTGCTTCATAGGCAAGCATGTCTGCTGCCATTGGTCTCTCGCACCATTTTTTTTGTATAGAGTCATATTCATACCAACCGCCATGAGGAAAAAAAGTCCCTGAAATCGAAAATAATTTAAAATGTTCAGTCTTTCTTATTTCCTTTTTTGTGGGTTCCTTGTTATTTAATGAATCTTTGTTTAATGCGCTGTCCTGTCCTTCTTTTGAATTGCTTGAACAGCCATTTAATAATAAAGTAAATAACATTATTATTATTATATAAATTGGAATTGTTTTTTTGATACTAGTTTTATTAAATTAAAATTGGTTTATAATCTTTATGAAAAATTACCGCTAACGGGGTGCGTTTAGACAATATTGCTTACATGCTGTTATGGGTGTTTATTTGAACATATCATAAATTATCCTTTTCTTATCTGAATTTAATTCTAAGTCTAAATCGCCTTGACATCCTAATAGTATTCGCTTGTAGTTATTATTCAAATTATCAAATACAAGCAATGATCTTGAGTGCAACCCCATATCGCAACCTCCACCCCCAACTTCTATTAATTCAGAGTTAGTTAATTCATCAATTATAGAAATTATATTTTCATGCTCAATTATAAATGGCGTAGAACTGATTTCGCAAGAACCGAGATTCTGGAGGAGTTTATTTTTTTCGATAAAACTTAATTTATCAGAACTCCAACTCCTTTCTTTTTTCACATCTTGATTTAGTTTTTCACAAAAATTCCATTTAGAAGGTTTATCGTAGGAATACTTGATGCCTTCCGAAGTAATATAATAACCGCTATGTTTTAACCCCCGGGCAATTGAGTAATAGTCTACTTGAAAAATAATATGAGGAGGTTCAACTATCAAATCTGACCTACATTTAACTAAAATGCCAAGTATTTGCTTAATCCAATTCATTTGTAATCACCTTTATCGTTTTGCGTGCAGGCGCATACCTTTTAGGTTGCGCTTTCACTTTTTTATGGGTTGGTTTTAATATTTTTATTCATATTTTAGGGCCCGCAACTTTCACCCTCCTTTAATTTTTTGAGAACTATATTCACATTTGCAGGCATATATGAACAATTGTTTCTATAAGTTACAATCTGAATTTTATTAGATCCTATTAATTTACAAATAGCATATTTTATTTTTTTACAATTTAAATCCGAATTTCTATCGTTGGCATTACTTACTTCATTAAATGAAATTGACCCCCCAACACCATCAAAGTATAGATCGAGTTTTCCTTCGGCGGATAATTTTCCTCTGTATCTTTCTTCAAATGGACCTCCGCTGAAAAAGGTAGCGTTTATAATTTCCTTTTTGTCAGATGATATCTCTAGTTGAAATATTTCACCTGTTTTGTCCCAAGAATCACTATTACACCAAATTCCATTAAACGAATTTGAAGGTAAATTTTTTTCAATAGCATTATCAACATCAATGTTATCTTCAATTTCTTTAGTTACATTTTTTTCTGTTACTGTATCTTTTCCATTACTAGTTTTTACTTTTTTATCTGTTGAACTAAATCCACTACTATTGATGTTTACTGTAACCAATAAGATTAATCCAAGAATTGTCATTAATTTTTTCATGCTGTTAAAATTTAAATATTTTTGTTCATACTCCAAAGGCTTTTCGGATTACGCCGTGTTTTTTTAGTGGCTTATATTCTCCACTTTTTTATTTTATTTGTCACAATGGGTGTTCAGCCCTTTTGCTTTCGCTGGCAGTCTTGTTATTAGAATTACACCTAACTCTCTTACCTCCGAAATACATCTCGCCTATACAAATCAAACATAACACATTTTTATAAATAGACGATATATG
>CANICR010000099.1 GCA_947466405.1 Chitinophagaceae bacterium
CGATTAGCTTGGGAGTTCGGCTCCGAAACATTTGTATATAAGAAAAACAATAAAATATTCTTTATTTGGTCAACTTATGGAACGGTTTGTCAATCTCTTGAATACCGTATTTATTTCAATGAAAATCAAAAGCCAATCAAATTCTTAAAAAAAATAAATTCGGATTGCTCTGGTGAAGAAAAAGAAAATGTGAATTTATTAGTAAAAGAAATAAAAGTACAAAATCAGATTTTGAGTTATATAAAATATCAATTTGACATTTGGAAAAACATCTATCTGCCATTTTAATATTAATGTTTCTTTATATGCTTTTTTAAGAAGACAACTAATTGAACACTAAGGAAATAACAACAGATAAAAAACCATTTTGTACAAAAAGTGCTACAAAGCAAATTTATCTGTCGTATCCAATGATCTAACGTTAGAAGTTAAAAAAAATTCCAATGTGTTTTTATAATTCTCCAAGCTGTTGTTCTATTTTTTTATCACACATAGCCTGATTTTCTTTCGAAATAGAATTATTAGTTTCTAAATCAAATTATAATAAGCAGCAAAATTTGTCTATAAATTTTTCTAACCTATGTTTGCAAAATATTTATAATCAAAAACACATATTTATGAAAAAGTTTTTTCTTTTATCGGTTTTAATATCGATGGTTTTTATCAGTTGTAAAAAAGATAGCAACAAAGCACCTTGTACATTAAGTTCATCTTCTTTAGTTGGTAACTACAAAATCACATCATACCTAACGACAATGAATGGTCAAACAATTGATTTGTTCTCCGATACTTCATTCAGTCCGATTTGTCAAAGAGATAACATCTTCACAATTAGCGCTAACGGAACAATGACACAGTCTGAAGGGGCTATCAGCTGCGACCCACCTTCTAGCGGAGGTATTGGAAATTGGGCACTTAATGGCACAAACTTTACACTTTCTACCGACAGCACATCACCAGTTGAGTCTTATACTATTTCGGACTTTTCTTGTACTTCATTTAAATTGAATTTAGCCGACTCTAGCTCTTCTATGGCAATAACAATGACGAGACAATAACCTCTCAATACAATTATCACTTTAGGGGCCTTTCGGCCCCTTTTTTGTGCTTTTAATCTAAGGATTGAATCTGCAAAGAGGCACTGACAATATCCTTAAATGCTTATTGATGAATTAGGGGAGTCTCTCCTTGAGTTAATTCTTCTGTTCTTTAGATTTGGTCTTTCAATCTATTCGGTTCATCTACTATTAATGAAATTATTAAATTCGGTTTTTGCTAATGTATTTTCAAATAGCGCGGTATGTCCTCCAGGGATTTCTACAAATTGACTGTTCTGACAAGTTGTACAGTTTAAAACTTCTTGCTTAAAACTTGGCCACGAATACAATTGAATAGAAGAATCATCTAGTCCTTGAACAAACAAAATATCTGACTTGAATCCGTTGGTAAAATTAAGTAATGACCGTTCAAAATAAGCACTTGAATTGACAGTAGTTAATCCATAAACATTTTTTAATTTTAAACAGGTAGTGCTAGGTTGAGCTTGGCCATTTTCTTCAAGCTCGCATCTATAAACAAGATTGAGCGGTCCTGGCGAATTAGCAATTACACCATTTGTTTGATGCATAGTATTTAAACGAGTAACTAAATAGCCCCCTTGAGAGTGTCCGGCTAAAAAAACTTTTCCTACAGTAATTCCGAATTCTTGATTTGCTTTATTTTTTATCCATAATAATGCTGCTTCTGCTTGCATTATATTGTCTCCGAAAAGTATATTCTCTTGAGGGTGTGCAACACTTACTATCATCATATTCTTTCTATCCAGAATACTTTTGAAATTATCAAGTGTTGTGTTTGCAGCTGTTATTATTTCACTGTCAGATTGAACGGTGCCGTGAAATACTAAAAGTACATCAAGATTATTAATGGCGGGCTTATCAATTATAATATCAACACTAATATTATTGTATGTGATATTCTTTGTTATTCTATAGGCAGTTGGAGATTCAACTTGCTTGTCCTTTTTACAAGAGAAAAGAAATAGTATTATGATTGGTATATAAAACAATTTCATAAAATTCTAATTTTATCAATAGACATCAAATACAAACATTGGTTTAATTAAGTTGGGTAAACTTACCGCTAAACAATTGGCATTTTATAATTTGGTTTACCAAAATACAATAATTGTTTTAGTTTCTTTTGGTTGTATGCCGGAATTGTAAATTTAAAAACGGGGGTTCTACTAATTAAAAACTCAATAATATCAATGTAGTTGCATCTTTCATCATTAAAAGGAGCAACCACAGTAAAGGGTTTCAGCGAATGAAAGTATTTTATCTATGAACGGAAATTTTCCCTTCCTCATCAATTAGCAAAGTGCTTTCTGGAAAGTCTTCTATTGATAATTGTCTTATCAACTGAGCTGCAGCGTTTGTTTCATCCTTCATCGGCCCACCTTCACCTTGTTGCAAAAATGAATATATTTTACCTTCGCTAAATTCTCCTTTTTGATTAACTTTAAAAGTAAGTAGAGGGGCATAGCCGCTTATTCCTTTAAGATTAAATTTAGCATAAGTGCAAAAATTACCTAAACTATAAGCAATTAGTCTCGACTTATAAAGCTCTAGAGCCCTAGGAACATGTGGCCCATGGCCAATCACTACATCAGCACCAGCATCAATCACAGCATGAGCCGCCTCGTATACATCACCTCTGTCCTGATCATAAAAAATTTCATGCCGTCTCGGAACCCTTGTAGCCTTAGACCCTTCAGCACCAGCATGAAAAGAAACCATAAGTACATCACATTTTGCTTTTACTTCTTTTACTAAAGCTATAACCGCAGGAAGGTCATTCAGATTAAGGCACCCATTATGTGGAGCAAAGGCAACCATACCTATTTTAACTCCATCTCTTTCGATTATAGAATAGGGATTCGTTTTATTCCCCGCAAACTTCAAACCATTTGCTTCAAAAACTCGACTTGTACTTTCTAAACCTTGAGCTCCAAAATCATAGGCATGATTGTTTGCAATACTAAGGAAATCAAACCCGTAATTCTTTAAAATAGCTGCATATGATTCAGGTTGTCTGAAGTTGTATACATTAGCACCAGAACCTTTTGATTCTCCACCTTGATTTAGGAATACTCCTTCCGCATTACCAAATGTTATTGAAGCATTGCGTAAGAGAGAGTCGGCTGGCATCAATAATGAATTTACATCAGGCGGTAATGTTGTTATGTCTGGAAAATTTGTTCCCAACATAATGTCGCCAACAGCAACTATGTCAATGGATTGCTTTCTTTGTGGCTTATTTTTTGTTGTATCGGAAAATTGTACATTTTTTTTACTAAATGCTTCAGGCGCATTATTAGTAGATTTAACTTCATTGCATGCGAAAAAAAGAAACGAGAAAACAGAAGTTATAATAAGATTTATCATTTAAAATTATTTTTAGGTCTAAAAATAGAGTAAATATTATTAAGCTGATATTCGCCGAACTTGCCGGGTGTATTCCTATTCATACCTGCATAGCTGAGTGTAATACCTATTCTTTTCGCAAAATCTTTCCAACAAATAAAAATGGCGCTGTGCTCGCCATTGTTGAACTGATGATTGATATGATAAATCCAATCCCCCGGCTTAACTAAATTTGATGGTGCAAAAGGTCCATTTTTACGAGAACTAAAAATTGTTTCTTTAGATTTCGAAAATCCAGATCGACTATACACCTCATTCACATAATCCCAACAGGAGCCTTTTATTATACTCTTATTAAATGCCATTTGTTGGCCAGTTTTTAAAATTATAAAATTACCATTACTTTCAGAAGAACTATCAGCATTAATAAAGACATGTTCACATTGGCAATAGTTTTCCAAATTATTTTTTTCTAAACCATTTATTTGTGCCATCACTAAACAACTCGTCAAAATAAATAAGATGGAGAAGAATATGTACCTTATCATAGTATTAATTTAATATGATTAAAATTGAAGAATAAGGTGCAAATTTAAGATTATCTTCATATATAAAATAAATCAGAACGAATTTTAACAGATTGAACTAGTACGAGTTGATTATTTTGAAAATATAACAGCTAATATTGAAATAATTCAGCCACTAATTTTTTATATTTCCAAAATAAATATTCTATAGAAGATTGTTACTGAGTATTTACACCATTTGAGTATTTTAAGCCTAATTGTAAAAATAAGAAAGGAAATATTAATGAAAATTTATAAAAACAATAAACACAATTAATAAATTATTACTTTGATTATCTGTTCTGTTTTTAATTGTTTTCGATATGTTCTTTGTAACGTAAAACTGCTTGGGTAATTGAGTTAACTATCTCTAGTTGTCCATTTTCGCTATTCAAATATATTTCATCCTCTTGATTATTAATAAATCCTGTTTCAATTAATATAGAAGGCATTTTTGTAGCTTGCAAAACCCAGATTCCTACTTGTCTTTGGTTGACACCAAGTGCGGGTCTGCTTGTTTTTTCTATCTCTACATTAACTAGTCGTGCAAGCAATTCGCTTTTTTCTTGATACCTTTTTGCATATACCTGAGCGATAACCTTTCCTTCTGGAGTACTAAAGTTGATTTTACTGAAACTAGAATCAGCAATAGCTTCTACTTGATATTCAGATTCAGACTGCCCGGATTCTGACATGATTGCCTTTAATTTATCACTAGTTTTATGCGCAGCGAAAATCCAAACACTTGTTCCGTTTCTTCCTAATGGCATTTTAAAATAATCGTAGATGGGCTCTTCTACGTAATATGGAGTTGTGATCTTTTTCTTTTTCTTACCCTTACCTAAATATGAAACATGATAGTTTTTAACCGTGTGCGTTCCTACTTGACGCCTTCCTGATTTAGTTGGGCCATAATCAGCATGAATGCAAATAAACAAATCACCATTATTTTCATTTGCTATATTTGCTTTTTCAGTAACGCTTTGATAAACATCTGTTGTTCTAGTTGGAATGACTTTTAAGTCGGGGAATTTTTCCTTCAATGCATCGACTAGCTTCAATGAAATAGCAAGAGTAATATCTTTCTCTTGAGAATTTAACGAGTTTTCATAATCTCCTGTAGCACCGCTATCGTGACCTCCGTGTCCTGCATCAACAATTATAGTTTTAAGTTTATTATTTTTTTGAGCAAATCCGCTAAAATTAAAAAGAAAAAGGGGTAAGATAAAAAAATAAGATAAATACAATAACCGCGAATTGCATGTATTTGATTTTAATGTAAAAAAGTAACGAATCAACAACTTAAAAGAAACGATTTTTAGGATTTTAAGATTATTGATATAGTAATAGTTTGATCGAATTTTTATCATAAAAAAATAATACCTAAGTTAATTGGTTAAACTGACAATATAAATAAAAAAGTACTGAGCAGGAATTTTTAGCTTTTAATTAGTATTTTACAAATTAAAGCGGATTCATTTCAAAATAAATTTAAAATATGCAAAATCGATATTTGTCACTAGATGCTTTTAGAGGTTTTACAGTAGCCCTAATGATATTGGTAAATAACCCCGGATCATATTCAAGTATATTCTGGCCTCTAGATCATGCGAAATGGGATGGATGCACTTTAACCGATTTGGTATTTCCATTTTTTTTGTTTGCAGTTGGAAATGCAGCAGCCTTTGTTTTACCTAAACAAAAGGGAACTGACGCCGTTTCTTACTTAAATAAAATATTCAAGCGGTCTATTTTCATTTTTTTAGTGGGCCTTTTTTTAAACTGGTTTCCTTTTTTTAAGTGGGAAAGCGATACCCTGATTTTCAAAATATGGGAAAATGTTAGAATTTTAGGTGTTTTACAACGAATAGCAATTTGCTATTTAATAAGTGCTTTAATTATTTATTTTTTTAACGAAAAACGCTTGTTTTATATTGGTGCATTTCTACTGATTCTGTATTGGTTCCTGTGCTTTTATTTAGGCGGGAGTTTACCTTATAGCATGGAGGGTTTTGTTGGAACCCGGTTTGATTCTATGATTTTAGGTCAATCACATATGTACATGGGAGAAGGTACTCCTTTTGAGCCTGAAGGCTTGTTTAGCTCCATAGGAGCCATTTCGCAAGTTATTATTGGATACTTAGTAGGGTTATTAATTATTAACAAAGGCAGATCGTATGAAATGCTTTCAGATTTATTTTTTGTAGGAGTTGTGCTGGTAATAATCGGATTAACATGGAATTTATCTTTTCCTGTAAATAAAAAAATATGGTCAAGTTCTTATACGATTTTAACAAGTGGCATGGCTATATTGATACTTGCTTCCTTTATTTATATAATTGAGTTTAAGGCATTAAAAAAAATCTGGGTTACTTTTTTAGAACCCTTTGGAAAAAATCCACTATTTATTTTCGTGTTGAGTGGAGTAATTCCAAGATTATTGGGGCTTATAAGAATACACGCAATGGATGAAAATGGAAAAACTGTTTTTATATCGCCATTAAAATGGCTCTATGAAAATGCATTTAAAAATTTATTTGTCGACTTAAGAGTTGGTTCTTTATTATATGCTGTATTTTTTATTACAGTATTTTGGGTTATTGCCTATTGTCTTGATAAAAAGAAAATATATATCAAACTATAACGATTA
>CANICR010000100.1 GCA_947466405.1 Chitinophagaceae bacterium
GCTGTTAGTAAATATTGTACTGTGGGTTCATCAATATTAATTTCATTTCATGTTGCTCGAAGGTCGCAAGGCTTTACCCATTTTGCTTGATCAAAAAGAGTAGAAAAAAATCAAGATTGCTGAAGGTATTTCCCTTGGGCACCGCTCCAAAAAGCAGACCAGCTGCACTTATCTATCGCTTCGCTTTTTTTCGTTATCCCGCCTGCCAGCAAACGCTATTTAGTTGAATTAAATGAAATATCTTAATAAGAAAATCAATACACCGGATACAGCTTAATATACAGCGTTTTGTAAGATGGATAGTATTTGTTATTGATGGCTAAATAGGGGGTTAGCTGTGTTCCCAATATAATATCATTGATAGCCGGCATGTATTTTTCTAGTATTTGGTCTTGTTCTGATAATGAAATTACTTTAGTTACAACACCTTTATCATCTATTAGTAATTTAAAACTTTTGTAAAACTGTTCCCCTTTAGATAATTTAATTTTTGATGCAACTGCATCCGAGAGCCATCGAATTTGTTGTAAGTTATAATTATCTCCTTTCATAAAAGCTGAATCTAGCTTTGCCGCAATCACACTATCCTTCGATTTTTGTAATCTTTCTTTTAAGGGATTGTATTTTTCTTTTGAAAGTAGATTTTCATCCTGAGTGTTGGCTTCCGTATAAAAAGTTTTCCAATCCTGGATATATGCTGGATAAATCAGCGAGTCCTTTTCTGAAAAAGTAATTAACCCGCTCGCATAATAAAAATGACCACATTTTTCTAGGGGCAAATCAATGTTAATACTGTTGGTTTTGTCAAAGTTGTGATTTATTGTAATTGTAAACCACCCAGCTTGAAAATCAACATTTTCAGCTGTTGTAATTGTTTCAACTACACTGGCGTTAGTTATCTTTTTTACATAGGACAGATTTTTAAAATTATTGATTTTCCCATGCTGGTAAACTTGACAATAAGTATCATTGTACGCAATGCTGATGGTTTTATTTACATCAATCAAATCACTGAAGCATTTTGATTCTGAATAGGCATGCGTAATTAGTCCTTTAAAATTATCTTGCGCATGAAGGAGAAGAGTATTTACCTGAAAGAAAAATAATAGCAGCAATATTTTCACCTGTATTCTGTTGTTGTTTCTTTGCACCAAAATTAATTGATTTTATAAAAAAGTAGTATAAAAAAACCTTCAAGAAACTTGAAGGTTTTTTTATGATTTAATATAATTAGAAATTAAAAATCTCTGTTATATCCGCCGCTTCCGCCACGGTTTCCACCGCCGCCGTATCCGCCGCCGCTTCCGCCACGACTTCCGCCACGACTTCCGCCACCGCCGTATCCACCGCCGCTTCCGCCACGACTTCCACCATATCCACCACTGCTAGGACGCTTTTTGTATTCGCCTTCCTGACGTGGTTGAGATTCGTTAACGATTAATTTACGACCTTGAACTTCTGTTTCGTTAAGGTTTGCGATGGCAGTTTTAGCTGCTTCATCGTCTTCCATTTCAACAAAACCAAAGCCTTTACTGCGGCCATTCATTTTGTCCTTTAAAATTTTGCCACTGGTTACGGTACCGTACTGAGTGAATAGATTCGTTAAATCTTCGTCTGTCATAGACCAACTAAGATTTCCAACATAAATGTTCATTGTGAGAAACTGTTTAAAATAATTAAAAAATATGTATGATCAAACAATCGCAACAAACTTGACGAAACTAAAAAAGTTTAATTAATTCGCCGCAATTCAATGTCAGTACTAAAGAGTAAAGGTAGGGAAATCATTCGAATTATCATTATTATTCAAATATTAATTAAACCCCACAAAAAAAGCCAGCTTTTAAAGCTGGCTTTTTAACTCTATTTATGTAGAATTATTCTGATATAACTTCGAAATCTACTTCGGTTTCATTTCCGTTACCAAAGTCGATTTTAGCTTTGAAAGAACCCAATTCTTTTACTTCGTCAATAATTTGAATACGACGACGGTCAATTTCATATCCTTTTTGCTCTTTAATAGCACGTGCAATCTGAACAGAAGTAACACTACCAAAGATTTTGCCACTTGTTCCAGTTTTAGCACCTATTTTCAAGGCACCTTCCTTCAACACAGCAATAACATTATTGATTTCAGCTAATAACTTAGCTTCTTTCTTAGCCTGCTGCTTTTGTTTCTCTTCCAATTGCTTCAAATTGCTAGAACTAGCTTCAACTGCTAGTTTTTTTGGAATCAAAAAATTGCGGCCATAGCCATTTTTTACGGTTACTAATTCATTAGCTCCGCCAAGATTATTTACATCCTGAATTAAAATTACCTGCATATTGTGTTGCATTTTTACCCAATCCCACTATGTGGAAGACTTTCCCCCGAATAATCAAGGTTAGGGTGGTGAAAAATTATTTTAAAAGATCTGTAACGTAAGGAAGAATAGCCATTTGACGTGCTTTCTTCACTGCTTGACTTACTTTACGTTGAAACTTCAAAGAGTTACCCGTGATACGACGAGGTAGTAATTTACCTTGCTCGTTCAAGAATTTTTTTAAAAAATCGCCATCCTTATAATCAATATAATGAAGACCCATTTTTTTAAAACGGCAGTATTTCTTAGGACGATTATCGGCCTTAATGGCTGTCAAATACTTTATTTCGTTAGCTTTTGCCATGATTATACCTCCGCTTTTTGTGATGAAGAATGTACACCACTTCTCTTTTTAGTATTGTACTCAACGGCGTATTTATCGAGTACAGTGAACATGTGACGCATTACTGATTCGTCACGCAAAAGTTGAATTTTCAACTTTTCATTGAAGCTGGTTGGCGCGCTGTATTCCATCACCCAATAAAGACCAGTAGTCTTTTTGGCAATTGGATACGCCAGTGATTTTAATCCCCATGGTTTGCTGTGCATAATTGAACCGCCATTGTCTGTAACAAGGGTTTCAAATTTTTTCTGAGTGGCTTTGTAATCCTCTTCAGAAAGCACAGGGGTAAAAATCACCATCAATTCGTAGTTGCTCATTTCCCTGTTTTTATTAATGAATAAATTTGTTAATTCCCGTTTTAATGCGGGGGTGCAAAAGTAATGATTTTACATCAAAATAATAAGCTTTCCTATAATTAATTTTTCAATGATATCAATGTATTTAAATTAATGCGTATATTTTTCTGCTTTCCTTCTACGCATATCCTTCAAAAGAAAAAGCCTGCTAAATAAAGCAGGCTTTTTGTATAGTATAAAATCATTCTGATTATTTGCTCAATGCATTCACCTTTAAGGCTAGCTTTCTTTTTAAATTAGAAGCTTTGTTTTTATGTATTGTACCACGTTTAGCCAATTTGTCTATCATAGAAGATACTTCAGGAAGCTTATCTGCAGCGGCCTTATTCTCTTCAATTGCCCTGATATCACGGATGGCATTACGGGTTGTTTTTCCATAATAGCGATTACGCTCGTTACGCTTTGCACTTTGACGGACATCTTTTTTGGTTGCTGAATGGTTTGCCATTTATATTATTTTTGGGACGCAAAGATAGTGAATCACTTTTACAATTCTAATTTTTTTCTAATTTTTTTCAATCATTTTATCTGCTTTCATAGAAAAAAGGGCATTTTTTTTCAAATTACTCAACCATATTCTTAAGATTTAGGCCGATATTTGCACTCAAATTATTTCTTTTAGCAAGCAAAATTAATATATTAATAGCCAAAATGAAGGACTTTCAATACATCACCAATGCACATCCGAGTTATATAGAAAATATTTACAATGATTTCTTAGCAAATCCTGATAGCATTGATCAAGACCTCCGAAGTTTTTTTGAAGGATTTGATTATG
Organism: Chitinophagaceae bacterium; assembly: GCA_947466405.1. Taxonomy (GTDB): domain Bacteria; phylum Bacteroidota; class Bacteroidia; order Chitinophagales; family Chitinophagaceae; genus Ferruginibacter. The sequence goes on from CANICR010000100.1 coordinate 3,841, forward strand.
CCGTAAATGCTAATTTGCCTCAACAAATATCTTCCACTCCATCTGCGCAAATAGATGGAAAGACCTTGCATAAAGAATTGGCCGTATTTCAATTGATTGAAGCATACAGAAAAAAAGGACACTTACTTGCTAATACAAATCCTATTCGCGATAGGGTAAATAGAAATGCAAATCTTGAATTAAGTTCCTTTGGATTAAGCGATGCTGATTTGCTTACTTCTTTCGAAGTAGGTCAGTTTGTTGGTTTAGGAAAAACTACCCTGAAAAATATCCTTGATCTTCTGCAGAAATGTTACACAGGCCATGTTGGTGCTGAGTTTGGATATATAACGGATAATAAAAAAATAGCTTGGCTTGTTGATGCCATTGAGAAAAAAGTACACGAACCGGTTTCTATCATTCAAAAAAGAAGAATACTTCAGAAGTTAAATGAAGGCGTGATGTTTGAGAAATTCTTACACACGAAATATATTGGTCAAAAACGATTTAGTTTGGAAGGTGGAGAAACAGCCATAGCTGCATTGGATGCTATATTAAATACATCCGCAGAAAATAATGTTCAGGAAGTAGTTATCGGTATGGCACATAGAGGAAGGTTAAATATCCTCGCCAATATTTTGGGAAAAACTTACGAAGAAATATTCAACGAATTTGAAGGAAATGCTTTGCCCGATACTACCATGGGAACAGGCGATGTGAAATATCACCTTGGGTTTAGCAGTGATGTAGACACCCTTTCCGGAAAAAAAATTCATTTAAAATTATGCCCCAATCCTTCACATCTAGAGGCGGTAGATCCTTTGGTGATAGGGTATGCGAGAAGCAAGGCCGACGTGATGTATGAAAGCGATTATGATAAAATTTTGCCGATCCTGATTCATGGAGATGCATCTGTTGCTGGTCAGGGTATCGTCTACGAAGTATTGCAAATGAGCAATCTTAAAGGATATAATACCGGAGGAACTATTCATTTTGTAATCAATAATCAAATTGGTTTCACTACTGATTTTGAAGATGCCCGTAGTGCAAGTTATTGTACTTCTTTGGCAGCGATGGTGCAGGCGCCTGTGTTTCATGTAAATGGAGATGATCCCGAAGCTGTTGTTAAAGTGGCTGAAATAGCTACCCGTTATCGCCAGGAATTTAATGCAGATATATTTATTGATATGGTTTGCTACAGAAGGCATGGGCATAATGAAGGAGATGAGCCAAAGTTTACGCAGCCTCAACTTTATGCTTTAATTGACAAGCATTTAAATCCAAGAGAAGTTTATACCCAATACCTAATCGAAAATGGAGAGCCGGATGCAAAAACGCTCGCCAAGGAAATGGAGCAGGCTTTTTTAAAAGACTTGCAGGATAGGCTAGACGAAGTAAAACAAAACCCACTTCCATATACATATCAAAAACCCGAATTGTGGTGGAAAAGTTTGAGGAAAGCAGTGCCAGACGACTTCGTGTCTTCACCTTCAACTGCTATATCAGATGAAAAACTCAAACAATTATTTGATGGCTTAATGAAATGGCCTGCTGAATTTAAACCACTCAAAAAAGTGGAAAAATTAATTCAAGATAAAATAAAACTATTTCAGGATCAACAGAAAATCGACTGGGCTACTGCAGAATTACTAGCGTATGCTAGTATCGTACAAGAAGGGAAAGACGTTAGAATGACCGGACAAGACGTAAAAAGAGGAACCTTTAGCCACCGTCATGCCGTTGTTTTTGATGAGAATAATAATACGCAATACAATAGAGTTCAATCAGCCAGTAATAAAAATGCTCAATTCAGGGTATTTAATTCATTGTTGAGTGAATATGCAGTGCTCGGTTTCGAGTATGGATATGCGTTAGCAAATCCCAATACCCTCGTTTTATGGGAAGCGCAGTTTGGCGACTTTGTAAATGGAGCGCAAATTATTATCGATCAGTTTATATCTGCAGCTGAAACAAAATGGCAAACAATGAATGGATTGGTTATGCTGTTGCCTCATGGTTATGAAGGACAAGGCCCGGAACATAGTAGCGCTAGGCTAGAGCGTTTCTTGCAACAATGCGCAGAATTAAACATGGTTATTACAAATATCACTACCGCTGCAAATTTATTTCATGTATTACGCAGGCAATTAACCTGGGAATTCAGAAAGCCTCTTATTAATTTCTCCCCTAAAGCAAATCTTCGTCATCCAGGAACCTATAGTGATTTGAATGAATTTTGTTCAGGAGGATTTATGGAAGTATATGATGATTACAGTGTGAAAGATTCCTTGCTAATTAAAAAGGTGTTGATGTGCTCTGGCAAAATATATTTTGATTTAGAGGAAAAACGTCAAAAAGAAAACAGAAAAGATATCGCAATCATCAGGATAGAGCAATTGTACCCACTCCCACAACTTGCATTAGATAGCTTGTATAAAAAATACTCAAAAGCAATATGGTATTGGGTTCAAGAAGAGCCATTAAATATGGGAGCGGCAACTTATTTACGCATGAATTTAAAAAATATCAACTTTTATATTTTCAGCAGATTAGCCAGCGCAGCAACAGCAACGGGATATGCAAAGATTCATGCAAAAGAACAAGCCGAGATTTTAAATGCAGCATTTAGTATTTAAAATCACCACTCTAACAACAGAAAATACTTTTCAATATGTTTCAAAACTTAAGCGAACACTTAGAAAGCGCATTTAAAAACATCAAGGGTCAAGCTAGGATAACCGATTTAAATATCGCTAATACGGTGAAGGATATCCGAAGAGCATTGGTAGATGCTGATGTTAATTATA
>CANICR010000101.1 GCA_947466405.1 Chitinophagaceae bacterium
TAAGCTGATTGTGTTGTACATCCTTGAAGAATTGATGCAACCATTGTAGCACTTGATGATGTTGTATTAATTGGCAAATCTGTAGCAGCAGAATCTCTATCTAAACCGATACCTGATGCAGCAACATTAATAGAAGAGGCACCTCCTCCTACAACAGGAATATTTCCATTAAAAGTACCAGCCTGACCAGGAGTAAATATTACAAATACGCTATCTAAAGTTGTTCCAGCTGCATGTGTAATATTCAAAGTTGGACCGTATCCAGTAGAAGAATTATCAGAGAATGTATATCCTGCAAGAGGGCCTACAGTAATATTAGCTGTGGTTAAATTAGTTCCAGTAATAACAAAAGAATTAAAACTTGACGAACTAGATGAACAAACACCTCCAAATGAGGCCAAGGTAGTGGCTGTTAATGAAGGAGTAACGCCACAAATAAGAATTGGGCTAGCGCTATTTCTTGGAACAGGTGTGCCCACCGTAAAGTCATTTAAATTATTGTTATTGTCATCACATCCATTGCTATTACGCAATGCAGCAGTTGTTGCCGAAAGAGCTGCAGAAGCAGTTCCCTCATACTCATTAGCTGTTCCATATCCAATAAAATCTAATACAGTATTTGAAGGCTGTCCTACATAATTTGTATTTGCAACCATTGCAGCAGTTCCAAATGCAACTTTTCCATTAGTTCCACTAATGGTTAATGTAAATGTAAAATCAGCAGAAATTGGAAGATTAGCAAGACCAGTACCAGCAGTTGTTGCAAGTAATATATATCCGCCTGCAGGTATTGTTGTAGATGCAGGGAAGGTAAAAATATTAGTTGCGCTTGACCCTAATAATCCACTACTGCCTACCCCAGAAGACCCATACATAATTTGATATCCAGAAATATCGGCTATAGAATTGCCTCTATTATGGAGCTCCACATAATCTGCATTATATGTTCCAGAAGCAGAACCACCCCCACCATATACCTGACTTATCACTACATCTTGTGAAAAAGAAAATAACGACGAGAGTACTAAAACGAGTGTAAATATTTTTCTCATAATTTTAAATTTTGAACGTTTTTTTTATTTTATTAAAGTTACTACACAATTTATAGAAAAATAAATTATTATTCCTATGATATTATTTTTTTACTCACTATTGTACGTCAGCACCACTTCTCATTTGCAACTCTATAGTGGTATTGTACTTGCTAGGGTATCCAATCCAGCTACTGGCAACAGTAGGCATTGTTTGTCCGGCAAAAGTAGCTGTTGACTTTGTGTACAAAGTCATTGTGTTAGGACTACTCGACCCATCTGTAAGTGTTTTATTGCCTGAAAAAGTACCAGCAGGTGTGGCAGTTGCACCAAGTATTTTCACTAAAGTATACTCAAAATTCAAAGGATCTCCAAGTGTACGAGTTAGGGCAGTATTTATTTCATTAATGGTTTTTACACTTGGGGTTACTGATCTTCCAGTAGCAATTACAGAAGGTACAGTACCATAAGCGTCTAATTCCATCGCTCCTTTATACAATTTAAGTGAGTCTCCGACAATATAGAAGCTGATAGAATCTCCTATATTTATTCCAACGGAGGTAACAGGCCCAAAGTAAACATTGATTCCATTATCCCCATCTTGAATTACCACTGACCCAGTAGATAAATTACCATTGGCTGCGTCAGAAATAACAATTCCACTAATAGATACAGAATCCGTTATTTTAGTTCCGGGTGCTGAAACGTAGCGACTTCTTAATTGACGAATAGAGATATGACTCGAAGCAGAAGGCGGTTGAATAACACAGCGAGGAGCATTAAACTGAACATCCGATGTATCTCTTATTATAAATTGTTTAGTAGTAGTATAAACAGTGTAGACTGCGGTAATGCTACCATGGCCAACTGGTAATGTTTGTGCAGCAAAATTAGCGTATGCACTTGTGCGAATTATTGAACTTTCTTTACTGCCACAACCTTTTGAAAAAGTTCTGTTCACAGTGCTTTTATAACTTGACGTATCGGAGTATGTAACATTCGTAACATCAAATTCAAAATCTTCTAGTTTTACCAATGCGTTGATATATCTATCAGACATAGCCGTTGATAATTGATTAAGTGTAACAACAATTGGTTCTACAGGATTATTAATAGATCCACCTAATACATATTGGCCTACCAAAGCCGCCGGAATACCTTGAACACTTGGCACACCACCTACATCAGCTTTAATGCCCAATTGCATGTTGCCTTTGTAATCAGATAAAGCAAGACCTTTACATTTTACATATACCCTACGTCCTACTGGATAAGTAGCATATAAACTACTGGCGTCAATCATTATCTGCATCGCTCCAGAAGTGTCTTGTATAAATAATTGCTTATAGAAATTGCCGCTTTTATCATTTGCAGAAACTATTCCACAAATAATAATATCATCGCCGATTACATCAATTTGCGATGCAACAGTATGACGGGATTTAAGCACCTGAATTGAAGTGTTTGCAACAATATTCAAATCATCGGAAGGACCTGGAGGAGCATCAAATGTTTTCTTACAAGAGAGAGCACCACCCAACACTAACACAATGATAAGCGCGGAGAAAAGTTGTTGAATTTTGTTCATGATTTTATTTTTATTTGTTTTTATTTTTATTAGAATCTCAAGGTTATACTAGTTGAAAAATTTGTTCCGTACGCATAGAATTTTTTAGCTGGAAATTTATTGATATTCTTTTCTGCAAAATCAAACCTTAATTGCTCAAATCCGCCAGAAACAATATTGGTATTATTTAATAAATTATTTACACCTACATTAAATGCTAAGAATGTTCTCTTACCTAAAGATTTAAATTTGGTATTCATCAACCAAGAATAGCCAGCAAATAAATCAAGTGTATGCTGAGGCTTTAGTTTTGTTTGATCAACAATATCACTCCATAATTTAGAAGTTGGGTCAATTCCATTTACTGCTTCACTGGTTCTACGTAGCGGATTAAAATCAAGCCACATATCATCAAAGAAGTTATAATTAAGATTCACATACCAATATTTTGGAGAACGATAATTCAATCCTACATTATAAGCTTGTTGCGGTGTAGCTACATAATAATTTTTTGAATACACCAACTGATCGGTTGCTAAAACTTCAGCGTTATTGTCTGAAGTAATCGTAGCTGATTGTCTTGTACTGTATCTATATTTACCAATTGCAGCAGCTCCATTAGCCGTTAAAGATTTGTATAAAATAACTTCGGTACCTAATTCCACACCCATGTGTTCTTTACCGATATTATTTAATGCGTAGTTCACAAATGTTCTCAATTGATCATTGTAAAATGTAAGCACATTTGCTTGATTTTTGAAAGTTGTATAATATGCTGTTGCTCTAAATTTAACAGTTGGCGCAATCAATGCATAGCCAAATTCACCAGAAGAAATTTCTTCATTCTTTAAACCATTTTGAATAAAGTCTCTTGTTCTAGGGGCTAAGTAAGCGTTATCAAAAAACGGTGCTCTTGTTTCCATACGGGCATTCATAAACAAATAATTCATCTTCGCAATTCTGATACTCATCCCTGCTTTTGCAGCGTAGTTATAAAAGGCATGCTCTGCTGATTTACCATATGAATTATCAAGAAACAGGCCAGACTTCACATTTCCTACTCTCCAAAAAGTTGTATTTGATTTTTCAAACCCAACGAAGAAATCTGCGCCCCTTAATTTAACATTCGCTTGTCCCCAGGCAGATACTCTCTTTATGTCAATATCGTAATTATATCCTAGCCGATCTCCTTGCTTAACGATTCTATTTGGATTATTTACATCATTTTGTCCAGCATTTGGATTGGAAGGAAAGTTTCTTTCTGCAAATTGATTAAGATCTACATAAAAATCACCACCCAATAAATCATTGACTTTTTTATAGTAATTATTTTTTTGACTTTCATAACTTAATCCGCCAGTAATGTCTAAATGCTTACTGATAACCGTAGTAAAAGTCGTATTCGCATTCATTTTAGTAGTATGCGTTACTCTTTCTTCGATGATATATAAAGATCTTTTTCCGGAAACATCATTTCCTGCAATACCGTCTACATTATGAATAGTTTCATAATTGCCATAATTAGCTCCATATAATGCATCCCAATTTATCTGACGTTTGTTAATATTAGTTGACAATTCATCATACAATCTTTGTTTCAGTATTGGATCTTCCTGATAGCTAGGTAGGTAACGATAATAATCTGGTCTTGGGTCTGCAGCATTATACCAATCTAAGCCTGTAGTACTTCTATCGCCGGCAGTATAAGAAATGGCGGAAGTTACCGTAGTTGATTTTTTAATTTTCCATTCATGGGTTAATATACCAATGGGCTGAAAAGATTTTGCTATACTTGAATTTCTTTTAACGCCATTTTGGTAGCCCCAATAAGGATTATAAAAATTTGTTCCTGCGATATCCAGCATTTCCTGAACAGAAGACCCTTGACGGCCGCTGGTTGTTGGAGTGGCAAAAGCAACGAAAGATAATAAGTGATTTGAATTTATTTTTTTGTCTACTCCTAAATAGCCAGACCATCCATCATAAAAAGTTCCATCTGTAAAACCTTCGTCTGCCCATCTACGTGAGCCAGAAAAACTAAAGGCCCATCCTTTTGCATTTAATCCAGTAGATTTGGTGTATCCAAAACGATGTACATAATTCCTGTTAGACAATGAATATCCAATAGAAGTTTGCTTTCTTTGTTTAGAAGCACGTGAATCGATAGATGTAGCACCTCCTATTGATCCAAAACTGAATTTATTTGATTGAAGTCCGTAAGCGTTTTGCTTATTGCGAAGTACATCATTTAATCCACCCCATAAACCATAAGGAGTAAACCCATTATCCAGATTTTCCATAGGGGCTCCATTCATGAATGTATTAAATTGATCCGCATCATATCCGCGCATACGAAATCTAACAACATTAAAATTGTAAGAAGCTGCATTAATGAAAGGATTTCTTCCAAAATTTAATTGCCCCGAAATATTTTGAGCACTTCCATCCTGATCATCATTTTCATCTAATGACACAATAGGAATATTGTCCAATATATTTTCTTTACTTTCTTCATTTATTGAAGTGTCGGAGGATATCGTTGAAGATGATTTTACATCCTTGGTGATTTGAGCAGAAACGGTTGCTGAAAAACCCAACAAAATCAGTACAGCAAACAATTGTGTTTTAAAATTATTCATTTGTTAAATTGTATTAAAGAGATGCAAAGTAAGATTTTTACTTATAAAACAACAAAAAAAAACGACCAATATCATTAATTAACATAATTATCATTCTATTGTCAATAATAAGTCAGAATAAAATCTGTAGCTTCGTTTAAAATTACACTAAAATGAATAGGAAAATAATCACATTAATACTCGTTATACTATTAACATTACCTGTATCTAATAAATGTATGGCTTGGGGTAAAACCGGCCATTCGTTGGTGGCTGAAATAGCCTTTAATTTCTTAGATGAACCCACGCAAAAAATTGTAAAACAATACCTAGGCAATTTGAGCATTGAGGAAGCCGCTAATTGGATGGATACAGAAAAAAGCAATAGCTATTATAATTACATGCGCAAATGGCATTATTTAGATATTGATAAAGGGGAGGAATATTCACCTTCATCAGAAAGAAATATACTTTCTGTTTTGCATTCAAGCATTGTAGAACTAAGGGGATATAAAAACAGTGGCATGTCTAAAAAAGAAGTAAAGTATCGTCTGTTGTTAATTTTTCATCTTGTAGGAGACCTTCACCAGCCTTTACATACAGGATATGCAATAGACAAGGGTGGAAATACCATAGAAATAAATTCTCCGTATGTTTCTGGAAATTTGCACAGTATTTGGGATACACAGATTTTAGAGTTCAAAAAAATAAATTTAGACACCTGTTTGAATTATTGTAAAACAATGCCTAGCGGAGATATTGCTGAAATAAAAAAAATAAATGAATTGAAGTGGATGTATCAATCTCGTTCCTATTTAGATAGGGTATATGGATTTGAAAACAACTACATGGATAAAGCATACATCGACAACAATATATCCATTATAAAAAAACAATTGGTTGTTGGCGGATTAAGATTGGCGAGCATTCTAGATGAAATATTCAATCCTGCTAATAAAAGCTAATTCAGTTTTATCATTTTCTACGGTTAAAAAGGATAAACAATATCGGAATTATTGAGCATTTCCTTTTGGCTACATCTAAGTAAAATATTAACGATAGTTGTAACGTTTTTAGCAGCATATTCGGCAATTTTCAATATATTAAGTTCTCTTTGTATA
>CANICR010000102.1 GCA_947466405.1 Chitinophagaceae bacterium
AGAGATTTTTCGGCTGAAACAATTAGGAAGCGGAATTATATATTATCAACAATAAAAAGTGTTTTTGAATGTTATGGATTTGAACCATTGGAAACACCTGCGATGGAGAATCTTGAAACACTCATGGGAAAATATGGAGAGGAGGGGGATCGATTGATTTTTAAGATATTAAATAATGGGCTCAATGATCCAAAAAATATAGAAAAAACCAAAGAAGGATTTGATAAATTATTACAAGGGAAAAACACCATTTCGCTAACTGAACGTGCATTAAAATATGACTTAACGATTCCATTTGCAAGGTATGTTGCAATGAATCATGGTCAAATAACGTTTCCGTACAAACGCTATCAAATTCAGCCGGTATGGCGCGCAGATCGTCCTCAAAAGGGTCGTTACAGGGAGTTTACCCAATGTGATGCAGACATTGTAGGGAGTACTGCATTAATAAATGAAGTAGACCTAGCCAATATTTATCATGCTGTTTTTTCAAAACTAGGGTTGAAGGAATACTCATTAAAAGTAAATAACAGAAAAATACTTGTTGCTTTATCTGAGTATTGTGAGGCAGTTGATTGTTTAACAGACATCACCATTGCCATAGATAAGCTGGAAAAAATAGGCATAGAAAAAGTAAAAGAAGAACTCTCGCAACGAGGATTGAAAGAGGAGCAAATAAAAATCATTGAAGCCTATTTAAGTATACAAGGAAGTAATGAGGAAAAGTTGAACGCTTTAGAAAAATTATTGCATAACAATGCTCAAGCAACAGAAGGGATAAAAGAGATTAAATATTTAGTGGATAATACGCCAAATATAAATATCGAAATCGATTTTACATTAGCTAGAGGATTGAATTATTATACAGGAATGATTTTTGAAGTGAAAGCTCCAGCCACTGTTGTGATGGGTAGTATTGGTGGCGGAGGAAGGTATGACAATCTCACTGGTTTATTTGGAGTTCCTAATATCCCAGGGGTTGGTATAAGTTTTGGGGTAGACAGAATATATGATGTAATGGAAGAACTGCAATTATTCCCCGAAAATTTACAAATTGCTACCATTGCATTGTTTTTTAATATGGGAGATTCGGAAAGTAGTTTTGCTTATCAGCAAATGCAACAACTTCGTAATCACGGGATAGCTTGTGAAATGTATCCAGAGCAAATAAAAATAGATAAGCAGTTTAAATATGCAGACAAGAAAAAAATAACTTACGTTATTATTATCGGCAGTAAAGAAATAGAAGAGAGTAGTTGTGTTATCAAAAATATAAAAACAGGTGTACAGCAAAATGTTTTACTGAGTAAGTTAGTAGAATTTTTTATATAACAATAAAAGGTTAAACTGCTTCGAATATTATGGCAGCACCTTGTCCAACGCCAACACACATAGTAGCTAATCCAAATTTGCTGTTTCTCTTTTTCATTTCATGAATTAATGTGGTAGAAATTCTTACTCCACTGCATCCAAGTGGATGGCCTAATGCAATAGCACCTCCGTTAACATTTACTTTTTCTAAATCTAGTCCGAGGTCATGAATGCAGGCTATACTTTGAGAGGCAAATGCTTCATTTAATTCAATTAAATCTAATTCTCTGCTACTAATTCCAGCACGTTTCAAGGCCTTTGTGGTGGCGGGTACTGGTCCGATGCCCATTACTGCTGGTTCTACACCGGCAACCGCCATACTTTTAATTTTTGCAATTGGTTTTAAACCGAATTTTTTTACAGCAGCCTCACTTGCTAGTAACATGGCGGCAGCACCATCATTAATACCGCTGCTATTTCCTGCAGTTACGGTACCATCTTTAATGAATGCAGGGGTTAATTGAGACAATTTCTCAAAGGAAGAAAGTCTCGGATGTTCATCTTGTTCAAAATCAAAAGATTCTTTTCCTACTTGAATTTGTACTGGTATTATTTCTTCTTTAAATCGTGCTGCTTTATGAGCGAGTGCATATTTTTGTTGGCTTTCTAACGCAAATTCATCTTGAGCGTGCCTGCTGATATTCCATTGCTTAGCAATATTTTCTGCTGTTTCGCCCATGGAGTATGGGAAATAGCTTTCGGAAAGTTTTTTATTTATAAAGCGCCAACCCATAGTGGTATCAAAAATTTGCGCATTTCTATCAAAGGGACTCGATGCTTTTGGCATAACAAATGGTGCTCTGCTCATGCTTTCAACACCGCAGGCGATCATCAATTGAGCATCTCCACAAGCTATAGTTCTTGCACTATCCATAATAGCTTGTAATCCACTTGCGCATAATCGATTAACGGTATTTCCTGCAATGGTTGTTGGAAGCCCGGCAAGGAGAGAAGCCATGCGGGCTACGTTCCGATTATCTTCTCCACTTTGATTAGCGGCTCCTGCAATTATATCTTCAATGGCATTTACATCGATATTGCTATTGCGATGAATTAAAGCCTTTAAAGCCAATGCCAACAGGTCATCTGGTCTAATGCCTGATAATGATCCACCATATTTTCCAATGGGGGTTCTAACGGAGTCGATAATATAAACGGTTTCCATATAAAAAATAGTTTAATTTTTGCAATCTATTTCAGTACAAATATAAAGGCTTTCTTAAATCTTCTTCGGATGAAGTTATCGACTTGATTATCTTTGCGCTATGGCAACAACTAAAAATATCCGGGAGCTTAGTTTACCAGAATTAAAAGACTATTTCGAAACAATTGGAGATAAAAAATTTCGTGCTATTCAGGCATATGAATGGCTATGGAAAAAAAATGCCCGTGATTTCGATGATATGAGTAATTTATCACTAGAGTTGAGAAAAAAACTAGCGGAAGATTTTGAATTTAATGCAATTCAAATAGACACCATTCAGCAGAGTGATGACGGTACGGTAAAATCAAGATATAAGACCTATGACAATCATTTTATTGAAGGGGTACTAATTCCTACCGAAAAAAGAAATACAGCATGTGTTTCCTCTCAGATAGGATGTAGTTTAACTTGTAAGTTTTGTGCAACCGGTAAAATGGAACGTAAACGTAATTTGGGTTTTGATGAAATTTATGATCAAGTAGCCATGTTAAATGAACAAAGTGAAAAATCTTACGGAAAGAAATTGACCAATATTGTTTATATGGGGATGGGAGAGCCTTTATTAAATTATAAAAATGTTTTAAAGTCTATAGATAGAATCACTGCTTCAGATAGTATGAATATTAGTCCCAAGAGAATAACTGTTTCAACGGCAGGTGTTGCTAAAATGATAAAACAATTAGGGGATGATAAAGTGCGGTTTAATTTAGCGTTGTCCTTACATGCGCCCACAGATAAAAAGCGTAATGAAATAATGCCCATAAATGAAACAAATACAATTGAACTACTGATAGAATCCTTGAATTATTTTTATAATCAAACAAAAAATGATATTACATTAGAATATATTTTATTTAAAGATAGAAACGATAGTATTGATGATGCAAAAGAGCTCATGAAAATTTACAGAAAAATCCCTACGCATTTAATTAATGTAATTGAGTACAATCCAATTGCTGGGGCTGAATTTGTAAAACCGGCAGAAAATACAACACAATTATTTACTGATTTTTTGGCAAAAAATAAGGTTAATGTAAGGGTAAGACGCAGCAGGGGTAAGGATATTGACGCGGCCTGCGGCCAATTAGCAAATAAAGACAAGGTTGCTTGATATCTCATTAAACTATTTAGTCTCACATTGGTCTAATTATCGAAATAAAAATTATTTATATGAAAAAGACATTTATTATTACTGTCCTACTTTTTTCTTTTTTGAATGCAGTTATTGCTCAGGAAAATTGCAAAATGAAAAAAGAGAATAATGATCATAAAATGCAACAAGGAAATATAAAGGGGCATGATCGCGAAAAAATGGCAAAGTTGTTACAATTGACTGAAGATCAGAAAAAACAACTTCAACAAATTCGGAAAGAAAATAAAATGAAAATGGATTTGTTGGATGAGCAGCAAAGCATTACAGTAAAAGAGTACAATGATCGTAAAACGATATTAAGAAAAGAAATGCAGTCAAAAAGAGAATTAATTTTGACTAAACAACAAAAAGACCGAATTGCTACTGCAAAAGAATTGCGTGAGTTGAAGAAAAAAGAAATGTTTGTCAAGCGAATGGGAATGATGAAAGAGAAGTTGGATTTAACAGATGAACAGGTAAAGCAACTGAGCACATTAGTTGAAAAAAATAAATTAGCTGTTGATAAGATAAAAAATGATAGCAAGCTCAATGATCAGGAAAAACGTATGAAGATAAAAACAGTCATAGCATCAAGCAGAGAATTGAGAAAAAAAATATTTACAGCAGAGCAATTAGAAACACTAGAAAAAATGCAAAAAAACAAAAAAAAGCATAAGGAAAACAACTAGTATTCTATTGGATTTACATAGTTAGTGCACTTATTATAAGTGCACTTTTTATTTTACAGAAATCGTGAATAATTGAATGCCATTTTTCAATTGACTAATATATAGTACCTTTATACTTCATTACTGTTGAAAAACAGCATAAATCAATAATTCATGAGTCAGTCTCCATTTCAAAAATTTGCTACCCAGAAAAAAAATAGTGCTGTAAAAGAAGCCTTTCGTCAAGACAAGAAAAAAGCCAAAAAAGAAAGAGCTGCTTATTTTGATAAAGTAAAGGAAGAGAAGTATCAGGCAAGAATGGCAAAAAAAGCTGCATTATTGAATCCCAAAAAAGTGGTCGTTGCAGCTAAATCTCCACAAGTAAAAGTTTCATCAAACGCTAAGTCTGCGGCAAGTCCAACTCTAAACAGTGTGATGCCATTGAATAAATACCTTGCTCATTGTGGAGTATGTTCGAGGAGAGATGCTGTTGCGTTGATAGCGGATAGTAAGGTGAAAATAAATGGAGTTATTGTAAAGGAGCCAGGATATAAAGTTCAGCCAACTGATGAGATTGTTTTTAATAATAAAAAATTATTTGTAACAAAGAACCTCCAATATATTTTATTAAATAAACCTAAAGATTATATTACAACCACAGAAGATCCACAGGGCAGAAAAACAGTGTTGCAGTTAATTCAAAAAGCAACAGACGAAAGGGTTTATCCAATTGGAAGATTAGACAGAAATACATCTGGTGTTTTACTGCTAACGAATGATGGAGATCTAACACAAAAATTATCTCATCCTAGTTTCGAAATAAAAAAGATATATGAAGTAAAGCTTGATAAGATATTAACTAAAGGGGATTTTGAAAAGATCTTAAATGGATTAACTTTAGAAGATGGGCAAATATTTGTTGATAGTATGGCTTATGCAGATTCAAAAGACAAGTCAATTATTGGCATTGAGATTCATAGTGGAAGAAATAGAATTGTAAGAAGAATATTTGAACATTTAGGATATGATGTCAAAGGATTAGACAGGGTGATGTATGCTGGATTAACTAAGAAAAATGTAGAACGAGGTAAGTGGCGATATTTAAGTGAAAAAGAAATTAGGTTGTTGAAATATATGAATGCATCTAAAAATAAACCTACTAAATAGTTTTTCAGTGAGTAAACAACCATTCACAATAGTTTTTGAAAACGATTCTTTTGTAGCTATCAATAAGCCTGCAGGGATGTTAAGTATTCCTGATAGGGAGCAATCTGAAAAATCTCTCAAAGCCCATCTGATTGAAAAATACGGTAATATTTTTACAGTTCATCGATTAGATAGAGAAACAAGCGGATTGATAATATTTGCTAAGAATGAAGTTTCCCATAAATTTTTTTCACGATTATTTGAAGAACGAAAAATTGAAAAATACTATGTTGGAATTGTGTTAGGATCACCAGCTAATACTACTGGAATCATTGATGCGCCTATTACAGAGCACTTAGTACAAAAAGGTATGATGGTTGTGCATAGAAATGGCAAACCTTCTTCCACATCTTATGAAGTGTTGGAATCAAATAGAAATTATTCTTTAGTCTCCTTTCAATTGCATACGGGCAGAACCCATCAGATACGTGTACATGCTAAAAACATGGGATATCCCCTTGCCTGTGATCCTTTATATGGTGATGGTAAACCCATTTTGTTGTCTTCCATAAAAAAGAAATTTAAATTAAGTAAACATGATGAAGAAGAAAGGCCCATGATTAGTCGCGTTGCCTTACATTCTTTTAAATTAGTTTTCAAGGATGAGAACGAGCAACCTATAATTATTGAAGCAGAAATTCCCAAAGAGTTCAGAGCGCTTATGCAGCAATTAAAAAAAATTGGATAATCTTTCTGATTTAATAAAATGACAAAAAAATGACATTGATTC
>CANICR010000103.1 GCA_947466405.1 Chitinophagaceae bacterium
CAGGATATAGAGAATGGAAACAACAAATAGATTCACGTAATTAAGAAATCTATGTTACGAAAAAAAATTAATATAGCATACGCATAAATGATAGTAGTAAAAAATGAGTATTTCAATCAAAAAAATTGTTGTTATAGGTCCGGAATCAACCGGAAAAAGTATGCTATGTGCTCAATTGGCTGAATTTTTTAAAACAGATTGGGTAAAAGAATATGCCAGAGAATATTTGATTAGTAATGGTAAAGAATATACTATTAATGATTTAGATGAAATAGTAAAAGGGCAAATTCGTAATGAAGAAAACGCCATAAACCAATTAGATAAAAGCAATAACATACTATTTATCGACACGGATATGTATGTTATGAAAGTGTGGAGCGAATATGTTTTTAACGCCTGTAATAATTCAATTTTAAATGAAATTGTAAAAAGAAAGTATGACTTGTATTTACTTTGTGAACCTGATCTTCCATGGGTGGCAGATGAATTGAGAACTTACCCTGATTATAAAACAAGAGAATTATTATACCATTATTATAAAGAGGCAATGA
This sequence comes from Chitinophagaceae bacterium, assembly GCA_947466405.1. Classification (GTDB taxonomy): domain Bacteria; phylum Bacteroidota; class Bacteroidia; order Chitinophagales; family Chitinophagaceae; genus Ferruginibacter. Next base: position 552 of record CANICR010000103.1, read on the forward strand.
CCCATCAACAAGTTCCTTGGATAAATATAAATGGTGATTATGAACAACGGTTACAAAAATCAATTAAAGCCGTAAATGGATTATTTTAATAACGCTTCAATATCGGCATCGCCTTCTAAGTTACTCATCTGATTCATAATTCTTGGCGCTCTGAAAGCAACATATTTACTAACTGGAGCTACCGTAAACTTTTTAGGATTAGGTAAGCAAGCGGCAATCATTGCGGCTTCTTTTCTGGTAAGATATTGAGCATCTTTATGAAAATAAGCTCTTGATGCAGCCTGTATTCCAAAAATACCTTTGCCCATTTCTGCAACATTTAAATAATTTTCAAGAATTCTTTCTTTACTCCACAATAATTCAATCATAAAAGTAAAATACACTTCCAACCCTTTTCTTAAAAAACCACCATGTTGCCATAAGAAAATATTTTTGGCAGTTTGCTGACTAATAGTACTAGCGCCTCTTGTTTTATTAGGGTGGTTATTATTATATTTAATAGCTTTTTTTATTGCCTTAATGTCAAATCCATCATGATCGGGAAATTGCTGGTCTTCTGAAGCCATAACTGCTAGTTTGCAATTTCTGCCCATTTCATTATAATTAATGTAATCTCTTTGAAGTCCATATCCTGAAAATACATTTACAATTTGTGTGATTGTAATAGGTGGGTCAATCCATTTACAAATAATGATGTAACCCATTTGGCCAATAAAAAGCCAAAGCAATATCTTTTTTATAAACTTCCACATATTTAATTATGATTAGTTCTTATTTGGTGACATTAAAATACCAAATAATAAAATTAAGCCGAAGACTAAAAATATGAAACCAGAAATTTTATTGATTATGTTTATATTTTTTTCTGTCAATTTATTTCTAATCCTGCCTGCAATATTAATTTTTAAAATATCCGCACTAATATTTAATGTGAGACAAATAGCGAAGATTATAACACGTTCATTAAAAGTATTTGAAATTGATTTTGTAGCTGCGGCAAACCAAAGAGCAATAACAGCCGGATTTAGTGTGTTAATCAAAAAACCGGTAATAAATAATTTAATATGAATAGTGCTATTAATTTTAATACCCATATCAATTTCTTCTTTGGAATGATATTTTTTAAAGAACAAATAGAATATGCTCAATCCGATTAAAAAAACACTACCGCTTATTCCAATAATATTTTTGTATTGAATAAGATCTCCTAATAAGGCACTAAAAAAATTTGCTAGTATAATCCATATTATATCACTTAACCATACGCCTGCAATAAAATAGAATGCACTAGTGATGCCATAATTGATTCGAAGTTTTAAAATGGTAAATATAACCGGACCAACAGAAAAAATAAGGGCAATTCCAAGAAGAAACCCAGCAATAATAGCTTCTGTCATTTGTTAAAATTATACTTATGGAATAATTATTCTCCGGTGGTTTGATTGAGTAAAAAAGTTTCCCACTCTGTTAGCATTTTTCCTTTCAACACCCTAGGAAATTTATGTTGTCCGCCAATTTTTCCTTTCAACTTCATGAAGTTCATAAATGTTTGTTCATTTAATACTACTACTTCCACAGATTTTAGCGCATGCCTTCTTTCCACTTCATAATCATCATTGAGGAGTTTTAATTTCTCATCAATTAACGTTGCTAATTTGCTAGTATCGATTTCTTCATTAGTGGCAATATACCATCTATGACCAAAGAAATTGTCAATCGGAATTCCTGTAACAGTAAATTCAGGAATAGAAACATTAAGTTCCTCAGAAAGCAGCTCAATAGCTTTATTCATATTATCAACACTCAAATGCTCGCCCACCAAACTTAGAAAATGCTTGGTTCTTCCAGTAATAATGATTTCATTTTTTTCTTTATCAATAAACTTAACTGTATCACCTATTGCATATCTCCATGCGCCAGCATTTGTACTTATTAAAATGGCATAATCTTTATTTTCTTCAATTTCATGAATCATGTATGCTTCAGGGTTATCAATCATATTCCCTTCGCTGTCAAAATTATTATCATCAAAAGGAACGAACTCAAAAAAAATATTATTATTAAGTGCTAATTGCATTCCAACAGCATCTTGCCTACTTTGATAAGCCAAAAAGCCTTCGCTAGCAAGATAGGTTTCTATATAGGTAATTGGTTTGCCCAGCAACCTTTCAAATCCTTTTTTATAAGGCTCCATTGCTACGCCACCATGAACATAAAAGGCTAAATTGGGCCATATTTCATGAATATTATTAACCTGATATCGCTCAATGATTTTTTCAATACATAGTTGAAGCCAGGCAGGCACGCCTACAATAAATCCAATATCCCATGAAGTTGCATTTTCAACAATTTCATTCATTTTTTTTGTCCAGTCTCTTTCCCTAGCAATTTTTTTACCAGGCTTATACAAACCTAAGCCCTGAAACCAAAAAGGAATATTTTTTTGTTGAATACCACTCAAATCGCCTGCAAAATAAGTTGGCCCCTTTTGTAATTGTGTGCTGCCCCCTAACATTAACCAACCTTTTCCAATGGCACTTTTAGGAACATTCTCGTATTTAGTAAGACTAATAAGTTGCTTTACACTGGTAATAGTATTGCTCTTAATTAAGTCTTTTGTAATCGGAATGTATTTACTGGCAGCCTCACTGGTGCCACTACTTAGTGCAAAATATTTTATCACTCCTGGCCAGCAAACGTCTGGAGTGCCTTCTAAAGTTTTATACCACCAATTTTTAAAAATAGTATCATAGTTTGAGGCAGGAACTATTTGCTGGAATTTTTTCCCAGGGTGTTTACTTAGTAGAATTTCATCATATAAATACTTTTGGCCAAATTCTGTAAATCGAGCTTTTTTTAAAAGCTTCTTGATGACTTTTATTTGTTGACTTCTAGCATCACGAATAGGAATATTTAAAGCACGAGCAATCGTATTAGGAAGCTTTATGTCAAATATGGCCATTTAATAATGTGTTGATAGAAAAGCAAAGATAAATTATTGTACCCTAACTTCTGGTTTATGAATGCTTGAATAGTTATATTTTAAAAATATAATTTATATATATAGGTGTATAACAAACGGGCGACTAATGTGAAAGTATTACCAAAAATAACTACGTTTGTCCTCGAAATTATTCAAAATCTATTTTGGATTTACTTAAAAAAACACAATTTTAAAAAGTTAAAAAATGAAAAAATTTTTATTATCCATTTTTTTGATTGCTGGAATCCTAACTACAAAAGCAGACGAAGGAATGTGGTTACCTATGTTACTTGGAAAACAAGTATACAATAACATGGTAAAAAGAGGATTAAAGTTAACTAAAGAGCAGTTATATTCTATCAATAAAGCCTCCTTGAAAGATGCTATTATAATTTTTGGAAGGGGTTGTACTGGTGAAATCGTAAGTAATCAGGGTTTGATTTTTACCAATCATCATTGTGGTTACGAAGCAATTGCCTCTGCCAGCAGTGTTCAAAATAATTATTTGAGAGATGGTTTTTATGCTTACAATAAAGATCAAGAAATTAAATCAGAATTAACGGTACAGTTTTTAGAGAAAATTGTGGACGTGACTGCAGAAGTGGAAGCAGGCTTAAAAGGACTTAGCTGGGCGGACAGGGTTAAAAAAACTCAAGAAGTATACAAAAGTATTACCGATAAAGTGTTAGATAAAGAAAATGGAATTTCCGGTAGAGTATATAGCATGTTTAAAGACAACCAGTATATCATGTATGTATATAAGACGTATAAAGATATTCGCTTGGTTGGCGCACCACCAGAAAGTATTGGAAAGTTTGGTGGTGATACTGATAATTGGGAATGGCCAAGACACACAGGAGATTTTTCTATTTTTAGGGTATATGCTTCTAAAGATGGTAAACCTTCTGAATATAATAAAGAGAATGTGCCACTTAAGCCTAAGCATTTTCTTCCTGTTAGTATCAAAGGAATTAAAGACGGAGATTATTCAATGATTTATGGATATCCTGGCGGTACCAATCGTTACGAAACCAGCAACGGAATTAAATTAAAAAATGACATTGAAAACCCTGCTTTGGTTGCTTTGAGAGATATGAGATTAAAGTTCATGCATGAGCAAATGATTAAAGATCCAGCAGTGAAATTAAAATTAGCATCTGATTACGCAGGAATTGCTAATTATTGGAAATTTTTTGACGGAGAAACAAAGCAATTAATTAAGTTTAACACCTACGGACAAAAACAAGATTTCGAAAACAAATTCACAGCTTGGGCAAATACACAACCTAATGCAGAGTATAAAAATATATTTGCTGAGTACGAAAAAAATTATGCTACATGGACTCCTTATTCTAAACATCGTCAGTATTTAAGAGAAGGAATTTTGGGATCTCCATTGTCTTCTTTTTCTTCCTCTTTAATGTCTTTGGAATTAGCACTTTCCAAAGCGGGTGCAACGGCTGAAGAAATAAAAAAAGCGACTGATGCAGCGGATGCTGCAAGAAAAAACTTTATAAAATCTGAAGATATTCCAAGCGATAAGAATATTCTTGCAGCAGTAGCAAAAGCATTTTATACTGATATTGATAAAAGTCAATTACCAAGTGGTATTTATGATAAAATTGCCATGTATGGCGATTTAAATAACGAAGCTACTTATACAAAATGGGCAGCTGATGTGTTTGCAAAGACAATGATGCTTAATGAGGAGAAGTGGACTGCTTTTATGGCGGCCCCTACTGTAGCGACTTTACAAACTGATATGGCTTTTGAATTTTCTACATCGTTTGTTAAAAATTATAACAATAAGTACGCACCGCTTTATACAACTTTTGTAAATAGAAATAATGAATTGGGAAGAAGCTATATGAAGGGTATCATGGAAAGAGATCCCATTGCTGCTGCTAAAATGTATCCCGATGCTAATTTTAGCATGCGCGTTAGTTTTGGTAATGTAAAAAGTTATCAACCTAGGGATGGAATTTTTTATGATTATATTACCACGGCTAAAGGGATAATGGAAAAGTATGTACCAGGGGATTATGAATTTGATTTACCATCAAAACAAGTGGAGTTGTTCAGGAAAAAAGATTTTGGTCAATATATTGATAAAGACAGAAAAGATTTAGTAATTGGATTTATCACTACGAATGATATAACGGGAGGGAATAGTGGAAGTCCTGTTATTGATGGCAAAGGCAATTTAATTGGATTGGCATTTGACGGAAATTATGAAGCACTTAGTCATAAAATTGCTTTTGACAAAGACTTAAACAGAACTATTTGTGTAGATGTGAGGTATGTATTGTGGTGTATCGATAAATTAGGAGGGGCTACAAATTTAATCAATGAAATTAATCCAGTTAAATAAACTGAACATCATCTTTAACAAACAAGCGAATTAATAATGCAAAAAGGACCAGTATCTAACTATATACAACACCATTATCGTCATTTTAATGCAGCAGCATTAATGGATGCGGCTAAAGGATATGAACTTCATTTACAGGAAGGTGGTAAAATGATGGTAACTCTTGCTGGCGCAATGAGTACCGCTGAATTAGGATTGAGTTTTGCAGAAATGATTCGCCAGGATAAGGTGGCCATTATTAGTTGTACAGGAGCTAATTTGGAAGAGGATATCATGAATTTAGTGGCACATTCTCATTATAAAAGAGTTCCCAATTATCGCGATTTGAGTCCACAGGATGAATGGGAATTGTTGGAAAATCATTATAATAGGGTAACGGATACGTGTATA
>CANICR010000104.1 GCA_947466405.1 Chitinophagaceae bacterium
CCAGCCTAACGTTGCTGTTGTTGCTGTAATTGAACTAGCCGTTAACCCTGTAGGAATAGCACATGTAGCAGCAGCAATTGTAGTAAATGTTGCCGCTGTTGTCCATGAACTTGTACCTGTTGAAGTACATACTGTTTGAACTTGAAATTGATAACTTGTTGAGGCTATTAATCCTGTTATTGATTTTAAATTAGTGGTACTAGTTGTTGATGTCCATAAAGAATCAACTGTTCTTTTATATTTTACATTGTAACTAGCCGCTCCTGAAACTGCTGTCCAACCAAGTGTTGCAGTTGTTGCCGCAATTGAGCTAGCCGCTAATCCAGTAGGAATGGCACATGTATTTGAAACAGGTTGACAACCGGTTGAGGTCAATAAGCTAGCCCTTGATCCGCCACTTGCGAACAATGCATTCATCCTTGTGGATTGACCGGCTGAAAACATAAACATACATGCATCATCAGTATAATCCATGTAATTCATAAACATATCACCATTGGTAGTGTTGCTGCAAGTTTTATGAGGAAATGTAGGGCAGCCATAATTTGAGGTTTGTTGAGTTGGAGTATCGCCGACTAAATCACTTCCGCAATTGGCATCACCCCAAATATGACGAAGGTTTAACCAATGTCCAACTTCATGAGTTGCCGTTCTTCCTAAATTATAAGAAGTTGTTGTTCCTGGAGATGAAATACTTCCAATGGTTGAGTATAATAATACAACACCATCTGTGGAAGCAGTTCCTCCTGGAAATTGAGCATATCCTAAAAGGCCACTACCTAAATTACAACTCCAAATATTTAAATAACTACTAGAAGGCCATGCATTATCACCGCCTGTAGAAGAAGATTTTACTTTATCATCAGAACCGAAAGATGTTGTAGTGGTTGATTTATGAATTATTCCATTTGTAGCAACTCCATTAGCATCTCTTTGAGCTAAGCAAAATTGAATATTTGTATTCGCCGCTAATCCTTTAAATACCGAAGGGATTTTTGTAGTATCACTATTTAATTTCGCGTAATCAAGATTAAGTTGATTAAGTTGAGCAATGCATTGCGCATCAGAAATATTTTGTGCAGTTGTATTATAGAGTACATGAAAAACAACTGGAATAACAACAGTAGTTGCGGCGGCGAATGATGATGAAGCAGTTCTACTTGAGATAAAACTATTCGTTTGCTGTTCAATTTGATTCATTCTATTGACAATACTAGGATCTCTTGAAATCTGATCTGACAAATGACTCATTGTACCACAATTTCTTTTAATGATGGTTTGTCCAGATACATTAATATTCAACAAACAAAAAATGATGGCAATAGCGGTTGTTATTTTTTTCATACAATAAAATATAATAGATAAGCCTGTAAAGTAGTTATTTTTTGGTTTTTAGAATCGAAAAAAATCACAAATATTTTATTTTATATTGATTATCGCTATTTTGCAGGTATGATTCGTCAGGTAGAAGCTTTGTTAAAAAAGGATATATTATTAGAATTCAGACAGAAACATACGTTTTATGGAATTCTATTATATGTAGCTGCCACTATATTTGTGATTTACCTATCATTACCTGATAGTCCTGATGCACAAGTTTGGAATAGCTTGTTTTGGGTGATTCAATTATTTGTTTGTGTAAATGCCGTTGCTAAAAGCTTTTTACAAGAAAGTAAAGGAAGAATGTTATACTTCTATACGATTACTTCCCCTATCGAATTTATCATTGGAAAGTTGGTGTTTAATACACTACTCATGTTACTCATGAGTTTGATTAGCTTAAGCTTGTTCTTACTTTTTTTAGGCAATCCTACCATTAACATTTTACAATTTGTTGGAATTTCATTACTTGGAGGTATTGGAATTAGTTTAGTATTTACATTAATGAGTGCTATTGCAGCAAAAGCACAACAAAATGCGGCTTTAATAGCCATTTTAGGATTTCCAGTAATATTACCTCAATTAATGTTGTTAATGAGATTAAGCAAAGCTGCATTTGCGGAGGTTTTTAGAGATGGGGCATTGTTTCAGCTCGTTGGACTGACCATATTAATGGATATATTCGTCATTGTGTTATCTATAGTATTATTCCCATATTTATGGAAAGATTAAAAGATTATTTATTAAAGTATCTTATATATTCCCATAACTTTGCGCCACTTAATTAAATACCTTATTTAGTGAAGAAAAATTGGTGGAAAATATTATCCTTTTTATTGCTGGCCTATACAATCATTGCCGGTTTTCTTTTAGATGTTCCTCATCTGCCAATTTTAAATGAAACTATAAGAAATTTATACTTTCATGTATGCATGTGGTTTGGCATGATGATATTATTTTCAATAAGTTTTGTGTATAGTATTAATTATCTAAGAGGATTTAACTATCGTAATGATATTTTTGCAACAAACTTTGCCGCGGTTGGTTCGCTATTTGGCATATTAGGCTATTTAACTGGTGTGCTTTGGGTAAATGTCACTTGGATTACAGATCAAAATCAATCACTTGGAAGTGTTTTAAAAGAACCTAAATTAATCGGAGCTGCCATTGCTTTATTAATTTATGGAGCTTATTTTGTATTAAGGGGTTCCTTTAATGATATAGATAAAAGAGCTCGTATCAGTGCCGTATATAATATTTTTGCCTTCGCCATGTTGTTCCCTAGTATTTGGATTATTCCAAGAATAGTTGGAAGCTTGCACCCAGGATCACCAGGAAGTGATAGTGGCAATCCAGCTTTGGATAAAAAAGATTTAGATGATGCAATGAGGATAGTTTTTTATCCGGCTGTAATTGGATGGACATTATTGGGTGTATGGATTGCAACAATAAAAATAAGAATAGATATCATCAAGAATAAAAACATCATCAATGAATAAATTATTTATTTTATTTTCTGGTTTATTTTTTTCTATGCGTGTGAACGCACAAAATAATGTGGAGATGGCGGATGTAATGCGTAGCAATGGAAAAATTTATACAGTGGTGGCTGTTTGTCTTACTATATTAATTGGTCTATTTATTTATGTTTTCACAATTGATAGAAAAGTAAGTCGGCTTGAAAAAGAAAATTCAACTAAATAAAGATTGTTTAGTATTAAAAAATAAAAACCTACAATATGTCATCAAATCAACACTACAGCTTTTTTCAGAGTGTAGAAAAAAGTTTCGACAAAGCAGCCAAATTTACAAAATGGGATTTGGGAATTTTAGAACAAATAAAAGCTTGTAATAGCGTGTATCAAATGCGTTTCCCTGTAAAATTAGATAATGGAAAAATAGAAGTTATCGAAGCATATCGCGTTCAGCACAGCCAGCATAAAACCCCTTGTAAAGGTGGAATTCGTTTCAGTGATGAAGTGAATCAAGATGAAGTAATGGCATTGGCCTCTTTAATGACTTATAAATGTGCTATTGTAAATGTTCCATTTGGTGGAGGTAAAGGAGGTATTAAAATCAATCCTCGTAATTATTCAACTTATGAATTAGAAAAAATTACCCGTCGCTATACGGCTGAATTAGTTAAGAAAAATTTCATTGGACCCGGCATTGATGTTCCAGCACCTGATTATGGTACAGGTCCAAGAGAAATGTCATGGATAGTTGACACATATGCTTCATTAAAACCAGGTGATATAGATGCTGCTGGCTGTGTTACTGGTAAGCCTGTAACTCAAGGTGGTGTTCGTGGTCGTACAGAAGCAACTGGTTTGGGTGTTTATTTTGGAATAAGAGAAGTGTGCAATATGCCCGATGTTATGAAAAAGCAAGGTTTAAGTATAGGAATAAAAGACAAAACAGTAGTTGTACAAGGATTGGGAAATGTAGGATATCATTCTGCAAAATTTTTCAGAGAAGGGGGTGCAAAAGTTATTGCCTTAGCTGAATTTGAAGGAGCAATATTTAATGCTGATGGTTTAAATGAAGAAGAAGTTTTTCAACACAGAAAGAAAACGGGTTCTATTTTAAATTTTCCGGGAGCAACCAACCTTACCAAAAATACTGATGCTCTTGAATTAGCATGTGATATATTAATTCCTGCCGCGCTTGAAAATGTGATTAATGGAGAAAATGCACCAAGGGTAAAAGCAAAAATAATTGGAGAAGCGGCTAATGGACCTTGTACTCCAGAAGCTGATGAGATTTTTGTAAAAAAAGGCATATTATGTGTGCCAGATATGTATTTAAATGCTGGTGGCGTAACCGTAAGTTATTTCGAGTGGTTAAAAAATCTTAGCCACGTAAGATATGGTAGAATGGAAAAACGATTTACTGAAAACCTAAACACTCATATCTTAAGTCAAATAGAAGAGTTGACAGGAAAGCGTGTTGATGATATTGAAAGAAAATTCATTATGCATGGTCCTGATGAACAAGATTTAGTTCATAGTGGATTAGAAGAAACAATGATTAGCGCTACCAGAGAAATCATGGATATATGGAGAGATAATCCAGAAATTCCAGATATGCGTACAGCCGCCTACGTTAGCTCAATAAATAAAGTAGCCACTAGCTATACCGAATTAGGTATTTTCCCATAACCTGATTTAAAGCTCAAAAAAAATGGCTGCAAATTTTGCAGCCATTTTTTTGTTTCTATGATTTTATGGTTTTTTTCCTGATTGCTTTGGAGATGTAGGTTGTTTGTTGCCTAACAACGCTGCTTTATAACTAGCCGCCTCTGCATCACTAGGATCTAATGAAATAGCTTTCTCTAAATAACTTACTGCCATATTTTTATCTTTTAAAATATTCGCATAATAAGCAACAAAATATTTATAACTAGTCATCAATTGAGGCTTGTATTTTATTGTGTCGACTAATGCTAATTGAATTGCTTTTTCAAAAGCAGCATTTGCCATTCCTTTTTCCATGGTTGAATCAATTGCCCAAGAAGATTTACCAATCATATTGTAAGCAAACGGATCATCTATAAATTTTGAAACTGATAATGTGAACAAATCAATAGATTGCTGATATGCTCCTCCTCTATAAAAATTTATTCCTGCTGTATTAAAATCATATTTTGAAGGGCTCTTTTTAATCATTACAATTTTATTATACCAATCACCCGCCTCTTTAAACATTTTTTTACTTTCGTAATATTGTGCCGCTATTTTTAAATATACCACCTTGTTTGATTCAAGCGAGTCAATTGCAACAAATTTATCTATCATTAATCCAGCCTGCACATCACTTCCCGGTATCTTAAATAAATTATTAGCGTACTCTATATATGCTGCGGTTGTTATTTTTTCTGGATTTTGACGCTTAAAATATTCATTATAATTTTCTACTACCTTGATGGAGTCTTTTAATTTATTATAAGCATTTGCTTTCAATCCAAATAAGCTTGGATAAGGATTTTCACCCTCTATGGCAATACACTCATTAGCTTTTGATATTGCTTCTAAAAAAAGACCTTGTGCATATTTTAAAGCTGCTTTATTATAACAACTCTTTACATCCTCATCAGCATTAGCAATCCATTTATCAAAATACTCCACTGCTTTAATAACATTGGTTTCATAATAATAGATAAATAAATTTTCATACACTGGCCCATAAATGGGATCATTTGCAATTGCTTTATTATAAAATTCCATAAAAATAGACTCCTGGCCTCTACCTTGTGATTGATAGATTTTTCCTATCCTATAATTTGCCCTTGCATATGATGGATCTATTAGTAAAGCTGATTGATATGCTGATATAGCCATACCCCCATCGCCAATTCTCCTGTATGCATCTCCAAGGTTAACATAAACGTCAGGGTCATTGAATTTCTTTAATAGTGTGGCTTGTTTTAATTTTTCAACAGCAAACGCTGGATCTCCATTTTTTACATCCGGATTTCCATTGGCAAATCCTATTGCATTCAACACGGAAATATTTTTTCCCTGACTCAATGAAATAGCAGCTTCGAAATGATTGCGGGCATCTTGTATTTTTCCCTCTAAAAGTTCAATATGGCCAATTCCAGCCATAATTAAATTACTACTAGAACTATTAAGTGTTGTCTGATAAAGAGCTTTAGCCGCTGAAATATCTTTTACACTTGCTTCTTCAGAACGAATCATTGATTGCCCTAGCCAATAAGTAGCCTCCTCATTTTTTGGATCAGCAGATACTATTTTCTGAAAAACATCTTTTGCACTTTTATATTTTTCATAATAAATAAATTTCTTTCCTTGGTCTAATGTTTGTGCATTCAACTGAACAATTAACATTATTCCTATAATAATCCCTATTA
>CANICR010000105.1 GCA_947466405.1 Chitinophagaceae bacterium
AGGGAAAAGTATCAATATTGCTATAAAGAATACAAAAAAAGCATATATATTATATGCAATTTGAATGAATCGTTGGATTTTATACATAGACATCGCGAAAATAATAAGAAAAATCTTGAAAGCTGAATATTATGCTACAAATAAGCTTAATAAATTAAGAAACAATCCGCGATCAATGCAAATTAAAAAAAATAGATGCTAAATGAGAATGCAATAAAAAGGGGGTAAAATTGATGCTTTATACCTTTTTTTATATTTTTTAAGAAAAAAATCAAAAAACTTCTGAAAAATAGGCTAGAATGATTACCTTTGCCGTCCTAAATTCGGGTATGTTATGTTAGCAGTAGTTAAAATCGCAGGTCAACAATTTAAAGTAAAAGCAGGAGACAACTTGTATGTTCCGCACATTGAAGGCAAAGCAGGTGATTCAATCGAATTCACAGACGTTTTGTTAACTGACAATGGTAGCAGCATAAATAGTGGGTCGTCTGTAAAAGCTGTTGTAAAAGCAGAAATCGTTAATGACCTTATTAAAGGCGAAAAAGTAATCGCTTTTAAAATGAAAAGAAGAAAAGGTTTCCGTAAAAAACACGGACATCGTACGCAGTATACACAAATCAAAGTAACTGCAATCGCTTAATTAATTTTGAAGGATTTTACTTCATTATTTAAAATGTAAAAAATGGCACATAAAAAAGGTGAAGGTTCCGTAAAGAACGGCCGTGATTCACAAAGTAAAAGATTAGGTGTAAAAATCTATGGTGGACAATCTGCGTTAGCTGGAAATATTATTATCCGTCAACGTGGTACAGTTTATCATCCAGGAAAAAATGTTGGACTGGGTAGAGACTTCACTATTTTTGCTTTAGAAGATGGTGTAGTAGAATTTAAAAAAGGGAAAGGTGATAAAACACATGTTTCTATAAATTCTATCTAAAAAATAATTTTTTAAAGTTTTTTTTGGTAATTTAAAAATAATTATTATTTTTAATTATTATTTACTAACCAATTAAATTAAAAAAAATGGCAACAAAGAAAAAAGCTGCAAAAAAAGCTGCTCCAAAAAAAGCTGTAAAAAAAGCTGCTCCTAAGAAAGCTGCTGCTAAAAAAGCTGCTCCTAAAAAAGCTGCTAAAAAAGCTGCTCCTAAGAAAGCTGCTAAAAAAGCTGCAAAGAAGAAGTAAGCTTTTCTTGCTCAAAGAGCAAAAGATAACGGTCCCGGTTTTTTCCGGGACTTTTTTTTGCCCTCCCCTGCCGGTATTGAAGTTCAGCAACATTTACTCCATTATTTCCCCTACTTATTTTCAATACATTTAAGCAACTTTTTCTAGTATAATAATATAATTTATCCAACTGATTAATTACATTTGAACGATGGATAATAATCAAATTTCAGACGCATTTTATCTCCTTTCAAAACTAATGGATATACATGGAGAGAATGCATTTAAATCTAAATCTTATGCGTCTTCCGCATTTGCAATTGAGAAATTAACCACCCCTCTTGTTGAAATTCCGCTAAATGAAATTGCTTCATTAAAAGGAATTGGAGCTTCTTCCGCCCAAAAAATCATAGAATTTATACAAAATGGAGAAATTTTTTCTTTAAGTGAAATTATCACTAAAACACCTCCGGGGATAATTGAAATGCTGAAAATAAAAGGTATTGGTCCAAAAAAAATAAATACCATCTGGAAAGAAATGGAAATTGAAACAATTGGCGAATTGTTATATGCATGTAAAGAAAATAGGCTTAAACTTTATAAAGGATTTGGAGAAAAAACGCAACAAAATGTAATCGAATCCATTGAGTTTTATTTTAAACATAAAGGAAGTTATTTGTATGCTCAAGCCGAATTGATCATTCATGATGTGTATTCTTTCCTTCTAACATTATTTCCAAATAACCGAATCGAAATAATAGGTGAGTTTAAAAGACAATTAGAAATAATACACCAACTAGAATTCATGATGGATACCCCAATTCAACATATTGAATCCACCTTAGTAAATTATACCGACTTTAGTCTAAAAGAAAAAACAAATGATCGGTTGATCTATTCTACGAATGCAGGTATCGATATTCACCTTTTTTCTGCAAGCTCCACTGACTTTCTCAAGAGCTATTTACAACATACTTCCTCTGAAGAATGCTGGCAAAAAATACTACCCCATTTTGAAAATCTACACCCATCTATTATTACAGAAACTACCTTTTTTGAAAGTATCGGCCTAGCGCCAATCCCAGCTTTTTTAAGAGAAAGTTCAACTATTTTCGAAAAAGTCAACAAAAAGCTTCCAGATATAATAAATATAAAAGATATCAAGGGTGTTATTCATTGCCATAGTAATTGGAGCGATGGAAACAATACATTGGAAGAAATGGCATTAGCGGCCATTAATTTGGGAATGGAATACCTAGTTATCAGCGATCATAGTAAAACCGCTTTTTATGCTCAAGGATTATCCATAGAAAAAGTACTTGCACAACATCAGCAGATTGACGAAATCAACAAAAAATTATTCCCTTTTAAAATTTTTAAAAGTATTGAGTCGGATATTTTGTTCGATGGAAACTTAGATTACCCTGATGATATTTTACATCGATTCGATTTAGTGATTGCCTCTATTCATAGTAATTTAAAAATGAATGAAGAAAAAGCAATGATGCGCCTTTTAAAAGCCATAGAGAATCCATATACAACCATTCTTGGACACATGACAGGAAGGTTACTACTAAGCAGGCCAGGTTATCCTGTTGACCATAAAAAGATTATTGATGCCTGTGCTGCTAATCATGTAGTAATTGAATTAAACGCTAATCCAAGCCGTTTGGATATAGACTGGCGTCAAATTGAATATGCACTGAGAAAAAATGTACTTATTTCCATAAACCCAGATTCTCACCATACCGATGGACTTAAAGATATCCAATACGGTATATGGGTTGCACAAAAAGCAATGGTTACAAAAGAAAATAACCTCAGTAGCTTTGATTTACATGATTTTGAAAAATATCTTGCCAGTGTTAGAAAATAATAAATCCCAACAATTAGTTCTCTTTTTTAATGCTATTCCAAAGTGCATCCATCTCTTCGAGAGTCATATCATGCAATAGCTTATTTTGTTTATTAGCTTCTTCCTCCATTCTGGTAAACCTATGTATAAATTTCTTGTTCGTCCTTTCCAATGCATTTTCTGCATCTACTTTTAAAAACCGTGCCAAATTAACCAGTGAAAAGAAAACATCCCCTAATTCATCTTCAATATGATCAGTATTTTTTTCCTCCACGGCTTGCTTTAATTCAAGCAACTCCTCTTCTACTTTCCCCCATACCTGATCTGTATTTTCCCATTCAAAACCAACTTGCTGAGATTTTTCCTGTAATCTAATAGCTTTCACAATTGATGGCAATGTTTTTGGCACACCTCCTAACACTGATTTTTTTCCTTCTTTTAATTTAATTTTTTCCCAATTCTTTTTTACCTCTTCTTCATCTTGAACTATTACATCGCCATAAATATGAGGGTGACGAACAATAAGTTTTTCACATATGCCCTCTATCACCTCAGTTAAAGTAAATTCATTTTTTTCTGCTCCAATTTTTGAATAAAATAGTATATGTAACAATAAATCTCCTAACTCTTCCCGTATACCTTTATAATCAGATTCAGAAATGGCATCTACTAATTCATAAGTCTCTTCAATGGTTAAATGTCGCAATGATTCTATTGTTTGTTTTTTATCCCAGGGACATTTATCCCTTAGTTCATCCATTATAGATACTAGCCGTAAGAATTGATTTTGCAATTCACTCATAATTAAAATTTTATTACACGAACTTAAGAATTTTTATCGTGCAAGTATCCTATTTTTAAAAATGCATATAATCACTAATCATATGAATAGGCCAAAGAAGTCTTTTTAATATTTTACACCTATTTTTGTGTAAAATATCTATCTAAATGAAGAAGCTAATTACCCTTATTATTTTAACGATACTTATTAAAGATATATGCTGTGCTCAATATTATTATAAAGAGATTCTAGGCAATCAACAAGCCAATTCGGAAATATTGACGTATAAAAAAACAAATACCCATCATATTAAAATACGAAATTATGAAGCCTTAGGACAAGAAGTAGCAGGCTTTTATTGCGAAAAGAAAATTTCTAACAATTTTAAAAAGACTACTGTTTTTTCCAAAACAATTCAATCTGGCAGATCAATTCTAAATTCTTATTTTAACGACCAATACCAACTGATACAAACATACGACACTACTGAATCATTTGCATGCCTTAATATAATTGAATATGATAAATCAGGTAGAGTTAGTTTTATCAAAACAATTTCTAGATCAAAAGATGATGATTTTTTAACCGAAATATTTGAAGATCATATTTACACATACGTCAATAATTTATTATCAAAAATGATGGTGATAAAAAACAAGAAAGATACGTCTCTGGTATTGTTCTATACCGACGAAGCCGGGAATGTGACCATAGAAAAAGACACAAGAAATGCTGCCAAATATTATTACTATTATAACACAACAAATAAATTAACCGATGTTGTTCAAACAAATGAATTCAAAAAGAATTTCGCTACGGATTATGCATTTGAATATGATGATGAAAATAATATATCACAGATGATTACTTCAAAAGAAGATAATAATAACCGCCTAATTTGGAAATACGACTACGAAAATGGATTTAGGATTCAAGAAAGAATTTTTTCGGGGAATAACAAATTTGTGGGCAAGATTATTTATGAATATAAATAATCTATCTTTTATTTACAACTTCTATTTTAACTTTTATTATTCCACTATGAACATAATTTAATTTTTTTGCTGCCAACAAAGTCAAATCCACTAGTCTTTTATTTTTTTTATTCATTCTGTCATTTATTTTAACCACAACAGATTCATTATTACGAATACTGGTTACTTTGATCCAAGTGCCTAATGGTAAAATATTGCAGGCGGCGGTCAGTTTCTGCTGACTAAATATCTCTCCATTCGCTGTTTTTTTTCCAACAAATTTATTAGAATAATAACTAGCTATTCCAAAATGAACGTTTTTTGGGCTATCATTATGTTTATGAAAACTACTACTGTCATTAATAGTATTGCTGATAAAATGATTACTACTGTCATAAATGTTTATTAAATGATTATACTTAATTGTATCAGCATGAGTTGGTATATGGTCAAATATTTGTCGGTATATTGTAACATTACCAACTGAGTCATAACAGGGTACGCTATTCCATATTATAGTTGTATCCTTATGCGTTTGTGCATTTGTAGAGAAAAAATATAGCAGTAATGTAACAATAACAATACCAATTCTCCCTAATATTGAATATAATTTCATTGTCTATTTTTTAATGTAATAACAAAATTGATGTTGGTTTAACTTTGATAGAAAACCATTATGATAAGTAATTTACGAATATTATGTGTTATTTTGCATTAGTAAATAATTATTTTATTTATCTAAATCTGATCGAATAAATCATAGATTTATTTTAAAAAAATGTACGCCTAAACTAAATATGAAATACTATATAATTGCAGGAGAAGCCAGTGGCGATTTGCATGGCAGCAATTTAATTAAAGAACTGATTACACTTGACTCAACAGCATCAATCCGATGCTGGGGTGGTGAGTTAATGTCAAATGCTGGAGCAACATTAATCAAACACTATAGAGATCTCGCATTCATGGGATTCGCAGAAGTAATAAAAAATCTTCCTACCATTCTTAAGAATTTTTCATTTTGTAAAAAAGATATAGAACAATTTCAACCGGATGTATTAATACTTATTGATTATCCGGGATTCAATTTAAGAATGGCAAAATGGGCAAAAAATGCAGGATTCAAAGTTATTTATTATATCTCTCCTCAAATTTGGGCATGGAAAGAAAATCGGGTGCACGATATAAAAAAATATGTAGATAAAATGCTGGTGATATTGCCATTTGAAAAATCATTTTACAAAAAATGGAATTTCGAAGTCGACTATGTAGGCCATCCATTAGTTGAGATAGTGGATGAGTATAAAAAATCTACTGTAAACAAATTAAATCCCTGGGGGAATAATAATATCATTGCATTATTACCTGGCAGCAGAAAACAAGAAATACTTAAAAAACTTCCTATCATGATGGAAGTGGCAGAACGTATGCCAAACTATACATTCATTGTAGCTAAAGC
>CANICR010000106.1 GCA_947466405.1 Chitinophagaceae bacterium
AGCAATGAAAGAGATCATCCCTGGATGGATGAAGGTATAAATACTTATTATGATAAAAGATACCAATCTTTATACCAAAATAAAAATACTAACACTTCTACAAATAATTTCTTTTCAAAAAGAATACCAGACAATTTTGATGATTTATTATTAGAAAGTCTTTGTAGAAGTAAGCTAGATCAACCGATAGAAACTAAATCAGCTGATTTTTCAATGTATAACTATGACTTAATAGCTTACAGCAAAACAGCACAATGGATGAGTTTACTTGAAAATAAATTAGGCAAAAAATATTTTGATCGTGGAATGAAATTATATTTTGATCGATGGAAATACAAGCACCCCTACCCTGAAGATTTTAAAACCGTTATGGAAGAAGTTTATCAAAATAAATTATCCGATGCATTTTCATTACTAAATCAAAAAGGCAGCTTGATTGAAGGATCAAAAAGAAAAATAAAAATAAGCACGTTTTTTAATTTCAGTAATACTAATAAATATAATTATCTTTTTGTTGCACCAGTAATCGGATACAACAAATATGATCAATTAATGCTTGGCTGCTTATTACATAATTACACTTTGCCTATAAACAAATTTCAGATTTTTGCTGCGCCAATATATTCAATGCAATCTAAAAGCATACATGGTATTGGAAGACTATCCTATCGGTCAATAATTGGCAGCAAAGGAGAACAGTTAGTTTTTTTTGTGGGTGCAGCCTCCTTCTCAAATAATATTTTTGTTGACTCTAGCAATAAAAATAATTTTTTAGGGACTACTAAAATTGTTCCAGGTATCAAATACTTGTTTGCAAAAAGAAATCCAAGAAGTCCCATAACTAAGTACATTCAATGGAAAGGCATGCAAATACAAGAAAAAACCATCTTGTTCTCTACCAATACTGTTGATTATTCTGAAAATATTTCTTACCCAATAAAACGTACTTTTTTAAACCAAGTAGAATTTGTTATTAAAAATGATAGGGTGTTGTATCCATATAAGATTTCTATTTTTGGAGAAAAGGGCCCTGAATTCATGAAATTAAATGTATGTAGTAACTATTTTTTAAATTATGTTGAAGGTGGTGGATTAAATTGCAGATTATTTTTCGGTCAGTTTATATATACAACTAAAAAAAACAACTCCTTAACTTACGAAACCGACCGTTATCATTATAATATGAGTGGTGCTGATGGATACGAAGACTATTCTTATAGTAATTATTTCTTGGGAAGAAATGAATATAAAGGCATTTCAAGTCAGCAATTGATGATAAAAGATGGGGCATTTAAAGTAAGAACAAGTTTACTGAGTGACAAGGTTGGCAAATCTGACAAATGGCTGACTGCAATTAATTTAACTACAACAGTGCCAAATAAAATGAATCCGTTATTTGTTTTGCCCATTAAAATACCCTTAAAATTATTTGCGGATTTTGGCACTTATGCAGAGGCCTGGGATAATCAACATCAAACAGAAAGATTTCTATATGATGGGGGATTTCAATTATCAATATTTAAAAACAGCATGAATATATATATCCCAATAATATTCAGTAAATCTTATCTTGATTATTTTAAATCTACAATTCCTAAAAATCGATTTATTAAAACTATTTCTTTTAGTATTGATATTCAAAATATTTCATTAAAGACATTTATACCAAAAAGCCCATTTTAATTTGCCAATACACTATTTACCATATAAAGAAATCAATAAACTTAAGTGGGATCAATGTATAAAGCAATCAGCCAATAAATTAATTTATGCGGAGACTGTATACCTGGATCAGATGGCTACTAACTGGGATGGCATTATATTAAATGATTATGAAGCCGTAATGCCCCTTCCCTGGAGAATAAAATTTGGTATAAAATACTTGTACCAGCCTGCTTTTATTCAACAAGGAGGGATTTATAGCAAGGATCAAGTCGACTCTAATACAATAAAAGAATTTTTACAATTGGCGATGATACATTTTAAATTTGCGGAGATAGCACTTAATTATTCAAACAAACTTGAAATATTTAGCGATATATTTATTCAAAGAGAGCGAAATAATTTTATTCTATCAATAGAAGACACTTATAATAATATAGCCGCTAAATATAAAAATTCATTACTGGGAAAAATAAAACGTTTATCTAAATTCAATTTAAAATATATTACTTCAGAAAACTATCACGAAATCATTCAGCTCTTCAGGCAATTATATAAAGAAAAAGTTCGTCTTAATGACATTGATTATACGAATTTCGAAAACCTTTGTAATATTTTATCAAAAGAAAACAGATTAGTCATCAGGCAGGTTTCTACTAGCAATGGCGAGCTTTTGGCCGGGGTGCTTATGATAAAAGATAATAATCGGATTATCAATTTAATGCCTTGCATCACTAATCATGGGAAAATGAAGTATGCAAACTATTTTCTTTTTAATAGTTTAATTGAAGAGTTTTCAAATCAGGGAATGTTAATTGATTTTGAAGGATCAGATATTTCAGGAATTGAAATATTTTACAAAAACTTTACGGAAGAGAATCAAACGTATACTTTTATCAAGTGGAATAATCTACCTTTCCCAATAAATATATTTAAACGATAGTGTTTTTTTTTACAAAAGCTGTTCCGCAAAAATCAAATCAAGGGGTGTTGTTATTTTAATATTATTTTCTTCGCCATCTATTAAATGAACTTTGATCCCATTGTCTTCAACTACGCTTGCTTCATCAGTAAATTTTTCATTATAGCCAACTTCAAATGAAGGGAGAATATGCTTACTTAAAAAAACCTGAGGGGTTTGCACTAAGGCAATTGTTTTCCTATCAATAATTTGATGACTATTCTCTTTTACAATTCTAACACTATCTTTTGAAAAAACAACAGGAATAGCACTACCATGAATAATCGTATTTTCAAAACATTTTTTTATCAAATCATCTGATATCAAGCATCTTACGGCATCGTGCACAAATACAACACTTTCATCTTTAACCATTTTCAATCCATTTTGAACAGAATGAAACCTGGTTTCTCCGCCTATAGAGATCGAGATTTTACTTTGGAAGAAATAATCATCAATTATTTTTTGGCCTAGCTCAATAAACGCTTCAGGCAATACAAGAATTATTTCTATCTCAGGATAGGCTTTTAAAAAAGTATTAATAGTGTAAAATAAAATAGGCTTTTCCTTTATCAATAAAAACTGCTTTGGCAAGCTACTATTCATTCGTGTACCAATTCCTCCCGCCACTAATACAGCATATTTTTTCATGATAACCTTTCTTACTTTTTATTATCAAATAATATTATTACTTATAAATACCTACAAAAGATTCTCCTTTGCTATTTTTCATAGCCCTATACATGCCGGCGCTGTTAAACGATATAGCAGTATTCCCATTTGAATCAACACCAATCATACCGCCTTCTCCATTTAAATCCATCAATTTATGATGGACTACTTCGTGCATTGCATCCTGAAGAGAGAGTCCTTTATATTCCATAAGTGCGTTTACATCATGTGCAGCAACTGCCCGTATAAATGGTTCGCCATGACCAGTGCAACTAATTGCACAGGTTTTATTATTTGCATAAGTTCCAGCACCGATGATAGGGCTATCTCCTATTCTTCCATATTTCTTATTAGTCATACCTCCAGTACTTGTAGCCGCAGCAATATTTCCATATTGATCACAGGCAACAGCTCCTACCGTTCCAAATTTCTTATCCTTCATAATAAGTTCAGCAATATCTTGATTAGTATGATCTAATGAATAATTATCGCTATCTCTAATTTCTTTCCATTGATCGTATCTAAATTTAGAGAAGAAATAATCATCGGGCATAAGTTTAACACCTCTTTTAATAGCAAAATCATTGGCCCCTTTACCACTTAAAAAAACATGATTACTATTGGTCATCACTTCATATGCCAATTCTATAGGATTCATCACATTTCTTACTCCTGTTACAGATCCTGCGCCCATAGTAGCACCGTCCATTATAGCCGCGTCCATTTCTTGAACCCCTTTTTTGGTAAATACAGAACCTCTACCTGCATTGAATAAAATATTGTCTTCCAGTAATGTTATTGCTGCTCTTATTGCATCAATGGAAGTGCCTTTGTTTTCCAAAATGGCAAATCCTTTGTTAAGGGCCATTTGAAGACCATTTGTATATGCTTTTTCTAATTCAGGAGTCATGTCTGATTTCAATATTGTTCCTGCTCCCCCATGAATAACTAATGAAAATGGCTGCATATTATTTTATTTATTTTAAATGTTTTTTTTATTAGCGACTGCAATATAATAAAGTGGTATTCCGATTAAGGTGATAATCAATCCAGGCCAGGTAAATTGTGGTTTATACATAATTAGCAATGCGCAGAAACTAATCCCCATGATAATATAGATAACAGGTAAAACTGGATATCCGAAAGCTTTATAAGGCCTTTCAGTGTGAGGCTGCTTTTTTCTTAAAATAAAAATTCCGAAAATAGTTAAGACATAAAAAATCACAACCACAAAAGAAACCATGTCTAATAAATCGCCATATTTTCCACTAAGGCATAAACCACATGCCATTGCGCACTGAATCCATAAGGCCCATTCTGGCACAATGTTTTTATTTAACCTAGCGGCTTGATTAAAGAATAATTTATCGTTAGCCATTGTATAATACACCCTTGCACCTGCTAATATCAACCCGTTATTGCATCCAAAGGTAGATATCATAATCATGATTGCTATGATAATTGTTCCGCTATTACCAAAGATTGCTTGTGAAGCATTTAAAGCTACTCTATTGTCCTTTGCAAATGCTAATTCATGAATAGGAACTGTTGCGAGATAAACAACATTTATTAGGATATAAATAACCGTGACGATTAAGGTGCCTAACAATAAACTCAGGCCAATATTTCTTTTGGGATTTTTTATTTCTCCTGCGATAAAAGTAACATTATTCCATGCATCACTACTAAAAATACTCCCCACCATTGCACTTGCAATTGCTCCTAAGGCTACGCCGCTGATTAGAGGCTCATAATTGATTGTCCCATCTGCAGTTTTAGTTAAATGCTGAATAGACCATGCATTTATCCAATTCGCTTGCCATATATCCCAGTTAAATGCAATAAATCCTGCAATAATTAATCCGAAGAGTGATAGCAGTTTTGTTGAAGTGAAAATTGTTTGAATTATTTTTCCTGTTTGCACTCCTTTTGTATTAATAAATGTTAACACCACAATTAAAACAATAGCTACCAGTTGAGCGTAGTGTACTGAAAGACCTCCTATAATAAATGTATTTGAATCTTCCCATGCTAAAGAAGGAAAAAAATATCCTGCAAACTTAGCGAAGCCTACTGCCACAGCTGCAATTGTACCTGTTTGGATTACAGAGAAAAAGCTCCAGCCATATAAAAATCCTACTAATGGATTGTATGCTTCTTTTAAATACACATATTGACCTCCAGCTTTGGGAAACATTCCACTTAATTCTCCATAACTAACTGCTGCAATCAAAGTCATTACTCCTGTGATTAGCCATGCCGTTAACAACCATCCAGCACTGCCTAAGTCTTTTAACATATCGGCACTTACAATAAAAATTCCGGAACCAATCATTGAACCTGCAACAATCATTGTTGCATCAAACAAGCTCAAACTTTGCTTAAAGGATGTATTATTATTTGCCATTTAAATAGATTTATTATTAACCGATAAAAAAATCCCGTTAATGATATAACGGGATTGAAGATAGTATTTCTTTTGGAAATTTATTTCTATTTAGCATTTAACTTTTTATTCATCCCTTCTATAACATCATTTGTGATATTAAAGGATGAATCTTTATAAACCATATAATCTAAACCGTTTCCTATTGTAAGAATGTAAGAAAAAACCTTGTTTTGATTATATTCTTCTAAAAATTGTTTTAATTTTTTTTGAATTTCTTCCATAAATTTATAGCTCTTTTGATTGAGCTGTTGAACGGAATATTGTTTTTTAGCGTCAATTGTTTGTTGTTCTTCAAGCAATCTAGATTGAAAATCTTCAGCTTGTTCTTGTGTAATCGAAGATCCTTTTTTCAGGAAATTATTTTTTTTAGTTTCCAAACCACGATATCCATTCTCCCATTCTACTTCGATTGCTTTTTGTTCATCCACAAGTGCCTTTCTATTG
>CANICR010000107.1 GCA_947466405.1 Chitinophagaceae bacterium
CATCATCTGAGCTACCATTATTTTTTATTATCAAAGATTGAATAGAGTGGAAATTATTCTTATATATAAGTTCTATTATACTACTTTCTTGTCTAGCTAATCCTTGTAAAAAATAAACATCCTGATTAATATTCTCCACGTCTTATGAGTTTATACTTTTATTGATATTTGGTAACCCGAAAATAAAAAATAAAGAAATGGGTTACTTTTTTTATCTTTGTGGTATTAAAGTGTAAATTATAATTTTAAACCAAAAAAAACAACAATGAAAAAATTCTTAGCAATTGCGGTAATCGCAGCAACTTTAACATCTTGTGGTGGTGGTAAAACTGAAGAAGCAGCAACAGTTGATACTACTACTGTAGCTCCAGCAGCTGATACTACTACTGTAGCTCCAGCAGCTGATACTACTACTGTTGCTCCAGCGGCTGATAGCGCAAAATAATTTTTTGTAGTATAATCTACTTAAATATTTAAAAAAAATCACTCATAATGTATGAGTGATTTTTTTTTGCCAAAATTATCCTACTTAAGATCTCCGAATTTCACAATCATCTTTTCTACCATTTTGTAAGTAGCAGGACAATAATCAATGTTTTGCTTATGTACATGCGCATATTCAGTCCATTTCTTTTTAGAAAGATGTGGAAATCCTGCACAATCTGCTGGACGTATAGAATATATTGAACATTTGTTGTCTTTCGCATTTAAAAACTGACAAGGTTGATTTTTATTTATCAAGTCTTTATTTTTATCTTTCTGCAACCATTTTTTTCTAAATTCATCGGGAGTTTGATCAAAATGCGCAGAAATTCTTTTAAGATCCTGTTTGGTAAATGTAGGGGTCATTTTTTTGCAACAATTAGCACAACTCAAACAATCCACTTCTTGCCATACTTCTTTTTCAATTTGAGGGGTAAGCTTATCTATAGATCTTGGTGGCGTTTTTTCTGATCTGTTCAAAAATTGACGAAAACTTTTTCTATGGATAGATAGTTTTTTAGCAAAAGACCTAAAATTTACAGGAAGCATGAAAATAATTAATGGGTTAATAATAATAAATTCTTCGCGAAAATAATGTTTAATTAAATTGTACAAGCAAATAATTTCAAAGAAGTAAAAAAACATGTGGGATTCGTATAAAAAAGGATTTAAAGCTTGGTTGCAATTGGAGAAATCTTTATCAGATAACTCTGTGTATGCCTATCTGCAGGACTTGGATAAATTAACCAGTTTCTTACTAATTAATGATGAGAAAAAGAATCCCACTGATATTGAATTGAAAAATTTAGAGGATTTTGTAAAATGGGTACATGAATTAGGAATGACGGCAACATCACAAGCAAGAATCATCTCAGGATTAAGGAGTTTTTATAAATACTGCTTATTAGAGCAAATTGCAGATAAAGATCCAACTGTATTACTTGAAGCACCTAAATTAAAGAGACTACTCCCTGATACATTATCTTTCGATGAAATTGAAAGAATCCTTGCTAAAATCGATTTGAGCACTTCGGAGGGTACAAGAAATAAAGCGATATTTGAAACGATGTATAGTTGTGGTCTTCGTGTTAGTGAAGTAGTGAATTTGAAAATAAGTTCACTTTATCTTGATGTAGGATTTGTTAAAGTAATTGGTAAAGGTGATAAACAAAGGCTTGTGCCAATTGGCTCAGATGCAATTAAACATATAAATATCTATCGAAATTCCATTCGTAATAAAATGAATATTGTAATTGGGCAGGAGGATATTTTGTTTTTAAATAGAAGAGGGAAGGGACTTAGCAGGGTGATGATCTTTTTAATTTTGAAAGATTTAGTAAAAAAAGCAGAGGTTAATAAAAATGTATCACCGCATACATTTAGGCATTCATTTGCAACGCATTTAGTAGAAGGTGGGGCAGATTTACGTGCAGTGCAGGAAATGTTAGGGCATGAGAGTATTACTACTACAGAAATTTATACTCATTTAGACAGGGATTATTTAAGATCAACTCTTCAGCAATATCATCCAGCATTTAAAGGGTTAAAGTAATTAAAGTAGATGAAAATTTAATTATTTATTAAATTCAATCTTGCTTCTATAATTACTTTTTAAGCTCATTAGTTTTAACTGAATAACGCCCATTATACCTTCCTTAATGATTCCTTTGTTCATTTTACTAGATCCTAATTTTCTATCTTTAAATGTAATAGGAACTTCTTTTATCTTAAATCCAAGTTTCCATGCTGTAAATTTCATTTCAATTTGAAATGCATATCCGATAAATTTGATGTTGTTTAAATTCATTTTTTCTAACACAGATCTTCGATAACATACAAACCCGGCTGTAGGGTCTTTAACGGGCATCCAGGTGATGAGTTGTGTGTAAAAAGAAGCGCCTCGGGAAAGTACAATTCTATCGGTTGGCCAATTTTCGACTGCGCCATCTCTTATGTATCTGGATCCAACAGCTACATCAGCTCCATTTGCACAAGCAGCATGCAATCGAACTAAATCTTTTGGATTATGAGAAAAGTCTGCATCCATTTCAAAGATATATTGATACCCCCTTTGCAAACACCATTTAAATCCATGTATGTAGGCTGTGCCTAATCCTAATTTTCCTTTTCGTTCTTCCAGAAATAACTGGCCAGGGTATTTCGGAAATAATGATCGTACAATATTTGCTGTACCATCTGGAGATCCATCGTCAATAATCAACAGATGAAATAGTTCATTTAAAGAAATTACAGATTCAATAATAGATTCTATATTTTCTTTTTCGTTGTAGGTTGGTATGATGACTATTTTTTCCAGTTGATTAACTTTATGTTTTCAAATTTAAAAAAATGAAAGTAATATCCATTGATTTTTGCTTAATTATTTTTTATTTAATAAAGTACGATTCATAATTTCAGTGAGTTTTTGTTTTGTATGCAGCGGGAAGTCGCCTCTCATCATCCAATCGTAATATTGTGGTTCATTTTTAAGAACTTCGCCAACAGAACGACCTTTGTATTTTCCAAAATTAAATATCTCCACGCCTTTATCATCAAAAGAAAATCTTCTTGCATAATCAACGATTTTTTCTTCTCCAATTGTTGCAAGGATTGACTCGACACTATTTCCCAATTTTTCATATCGATCAACTTGTGAAAGTAAAACATCAATTGTTGCACTGATATCAGCTTCTGCGCTATGGGCATTTACTAATTCTTTACTACAGTAGAATTTATAGGCTGCGGTTAAAGTTCTAGGTTCCATAGTATAAAAAATGTGTTGAACATCAATCATCTTTCGGTTGCTTAAGTCTACATTCATGCCGGCTCTCAAAAACTCTTCCATTAGAATTGGAATATCGAAACGGTTGCTATTATAGCCCCCTAAATCACAGTTTTCCAAAAATTGAAATATTTCATTCCCAGCCTCTTTAAATGTAGGAGCATCTTTTACCATGTCGTCTGTTATTCCGTGAATATCACTTGATTGTTTTGGAATAGGCATTTCTGGGTTGACTATTTTTCTTTTCACAACTCTGGTTTGATCAGGCATGATTTTTATTATTGCAATTTCAACAATTCTATCAGACGATAGACTTACCCCAGTAGTTTCAAGATCAATAAAAGCAATTGGACGGGTTAATTGTAGCATTATATGTGATTTATTAAATTAATGGTATGTTAAATTCAATGCAATATAAACAATTGGGAATATTTATTTACATTTATAGCGTAAACTGATGACACATTTGTTATTTGGTCTTTTTGAAATATCTTTACTTAACAAAAAAGTATAAAAATGAGAAAATATCTATTAATTACTATTTTCATATTATTGGGACTGGCAACTATCTACTCTTGTGGTTCTTCAAGAAGATATGGCTGTCCTGCACAAAAGAACTTAATGCACGGATAATTTATATTATGAATTGGATTCAGTTAAATTCGAGTGGTCAATTGGATGATATTATTGAACATTCAAAATTTACTCCACAAATAATTTTCAAGCATAGTACTAGATGTTCAATTAGTATTATGGCTTTAAATCGTATAGAAAGAGAGCCATTGCCAGAAGGGTTAATTTTTTATTATTTAGATTTATTAACCTATCGAGAAATTTCAAATCTTATTGCAGATAAATTCAATGTCGAACATCAATCGCCCCAGGTATTATTAATTAAAAATGGGCAATGCACTTATGAGGAAACACATAGTGCGATATCTATGGATGAAATAGTCGAACAAGCCAAATAGCTCATCGTTATATAAATTGATGAAAAGGTTGGGTGTAAAAATTATTGATGCATCAAGTATTGTTAGTATTTTTTTATTCAATTGCCTTTTTTATTGCAGTAAGTTATAATTAGTTATAAAATGCTATAGGCGAAATCTTTTTTAAAATAAAGTTTATTATGAAAATAAATAAGTTGACTCTTTTTTTACTCTTGAATATTTTTTTCGATATTTCTGCTTTTGGGCAGTCGAGAGTGATTCTGGCAGCATCCGAAATTAATTTGATATTGAATGCACACAACAAGGAAAGGGAATTGGTAAATTCTCCTAGGATTATTTGGGACAATCAATTAGCAGAGTATGCTTATAAGTGGGCCGAAAATTTAGCTCAAAATGACAATGAAATTTGGCATAGAACACAAACTGAAAAGCATTACGGGGAAAATATTTCTTCCTTTTTCGGGTATGATTTTACAGCAAATAAAGGAGTTGATATGTGGAATGAAGAGAAAGCTCATTACACGTATTCACCAATTGACCACATATCTTTTAAGTATACTGGGCATTATACCCAGGTAGTATGGGCTAATACACGGAGAGTGGGTTGTGGTTGTGCAAAGTCAGTATCTGGTTCATACTTTTTTGTTTGTAATTATGATCCTCCTGGAAATTATGTTGGTGAATACCCTTATTAAATAATTAGTGATTCAAATTATCACACAAAAAAGCAAAATAAATTGTTGTAAGGGTTGAAAAAATAAAATCCACTACTCTAAGCAGTCAGAAAAATACTGCTCGTATTACAATATCCAATACGATTTTAAAGCTAATAGAGTTGGATGGAGGTTTTTAAAATACAATTTTTTGCCTATTCAATTTCGTATATAAATTTTCTTACTTCAGCTGATAATCAACCTTCAAAGTAATTGAGGCTGTTTTAAGTTTACTACTAGTATTAAATGAACCACCATAGCTATAGGTTTCATTTACATTTTTTCCTGTAATCTGAAATACACCCATATTGGCTTTTTTAATACTCCCTAAAGACGCTCCGCTGTTCTTAGCGATTGTTTCAGCTCTTGTCTTTGCATCTTCACTTGCTTTTGCTAAAAGGTCTATTTTTAATTCGTTTAGTTTAGTATAATAGTATTCAGGAGTATTAGAGTTTAACTCAATTCCTTTTTCTAATAACTCAGTAATTTCTCTTGACAATTTTTCTACTTTTTCAATTTCCGGAGATTCAACCCTTACATTTCCCGTTAATGTATATCCTGAAAAGTCTGCCCGTAATTCATTTCCTCTATCATCGTATTGACGTTGGAAATTTTTTGTCATACTTACCGCGGAAAATACTATGGAACTGTCTACAATACCTTTAGAATTTAAATAAGATTTTATGGCTGATTCGTCTTGTTTTAAAGCAGCGTATGTTTCTTTCAAATCCATGGCAGTTCTAGTGAAAGACCCACCCCATACTATTAAGTCGCTGGTAAAATCCTTTTCAGATAACCCTGTTACAGAAACGGTTTCAGAAGAGGTGAATTTGTATTTGTATGCGTTGCCTAATATCACTAATCCAATGATTACAGAAAGGCAAATTAAAAGTGTATTTAGGTGTTGTTTCATTACGTTTATTTTCATCAAGTTAATTAATATTTATTAAAGAACTATATAATTATCATCATTAATAAGATAGAATTATGTTATACAAAATCTTGTAAGATTTCTAGAAAAATAGTAGGATGCATGTTATGCACGCTAAATTAAAAATTAGAATTCGTAATCAATATAATATCAATTACTTACGAATTTTAATAGTGGAGCTGCAGTGCTTGAGTTCGAATAGTTTGGATGTTGTTGAGATGTTGTTAGATCTTTAGCCAAAGGACTAAAATAACTCGCAATATTTGCCCCGGTATATATCGTCTATTTATAAAA
>CANICR010000108.1 GCA_947466405.1 Chitinophagaceae bacterium
GAGGAATAGAAAAAGTATGCAGCATAATTGGAAAAGTATTGAATGATACTTTGATTGAGAAGGGAAATGATTTTAAAATATATTCTTTACACGATAAAAAAAAGGATGCAATAGGAAATGAGTATTTTCCTATTGACATTTTTCGTTGTTATAATGGTAATAAAATTAGCTTTGTTATTTCAGTTTTAAAAGAATCTAAAAATATTGATACATTAATATTAAGTCACATTAATTTGCTAATCATAGGATGGTTAATTAAATTATTTAATCCAAAAATAAAAATTATTTTATTAGCTCATGGTATTGAAGTATGGGAAAAGTTGAATTACTTTAAAAGAAAAATATTGGCCTCTTTCAATACCATAATATGTGTAAGTAAATTCACGTCAATTAAAATAATTGAAAACAATAATGTAAAAGCAGATAAAGTTGTTATTCTAAACAATTGTCTAGATCCATTTATAAATAATATTATTGACGAAGGGTATATAAAATTGTTGCGAAATAAGTATCAGATAGGGGAACTAGATAAAATTATTATAACGGTTTGTCGGATATCAATGAAAGACAGGAGTAAAGGATATAATAAGGTTATTCAATCTTTAATAAAAGTAAAAAAAGTATTTCCATCTGTCAAGTATTTTATTATAGGGTCCTATGATAATGTTGAAAGGGATAGTATTCTTCTTTTGGCAGAAAGTATTGGGCTCAAAGAAAATGTGTTTGTCATTGGATTTGTTGAGCAAAGTATGATTGCATCATATTATTCAATAGCTGATGTTTTTATAATGCCCAGTATCAAAGAAGGGTTTGGTAATGTATTTATCGAGTCAATGTATTATAAAGTCCCTGTAATTGGTGGAAATTTGGATGGATCAATAGATGCGTTGTGTAATGGGAAATTAGGCACATTAGTCAATCCTAATAACACTATGGAAATTACTGATGCGATATTAGACATATTAAATAGTAGAGAAGATAAAAAACCAGATCAGCATTTATTACACGAAACATTTAGTTACAATCGATATAAAAATAAATTGGTCAACATTATTTGATTGCCAATAAAAGCCATGCAAGATAATTTCGAGTGGTCTATTGAAAATAAGTCATCTTCATTAAGTGCTAAACTTAAAGAGGTTTGGATGCATCGTGATTTATTGTGGCTACTGGTAAAGAAAGATTTCATTACTTTCTATAAACAGACATTACTCGGTCCATTATGGTATTTTATACAGCCTTTATTTACCATGTTTATTTTTATGTTTATTTTTGGTAAAATTGGAGGTTTTAAAACAGATGGAATTCCAAGGTCTATATTTTATATGTCAGGTATTATTTTGTGGAATTATTTTGCAGACTGTGTTACAAAAACTTCTACTGTTTTTAAAGACAATTCTGATTTATTTGGGAAAGTATATTTCCCTAGAATTATTTTACCCATTAGTATTGTTATTAGTAATTTAGTAAAATTTAGTATTCAGTTTATTTTCTTAATTATCATTACAAGTTATTATATAATCTTTCAAAAAGAACAAGTAGGTGCTAACTATTTTATTATTTTATTTCCTTTATTAATAATATTGATGGCAATTTTAGGATTAAGTATTGGTTTGATTATTTCTGCAATGACAACCAAATATCGCGATTTGTCATTCCTAATAACTTTTGGTGTTCAAATATTAATGTTTACAACAACGGTGGCTTATCCGCTATCCTCAGTTGATAAAAGCATACAATGGATCGTTGAATTAAATCCGATGACAGCTGTTATAGAAACTTTTAGATACGGATTTTTAGGAAAAGCTACTTTCCAATGGAGTAATTTAATCTACAGCTTCTCCTTTTCAGTAATTATGTTGAGTATTGGGGTATTTGTATTCAATAAAGTTGAACGTAATTTCATTGACACAATTTAGTTTTAAATAATAAATGACTCATCAAGTATTAAAAGTTGAAAATCTTTCTAAACGCTATCAGTTAGGAGAATTGGGCACAGGTAATTTAAGTTGGGATTTAGAGAGATGGGTAGCTAAGTTAAGGGGGAAGCAAGATCCCTTTTTAAAAATAGAAGATGCTCATGGATTTGCAACTAAATATAGAAATGATATTATTTGGAGTTTAAACGAGGTGAATTTTGATATATATCAAGGAGATATTGTTGGTATTATTGGCAAAAATGGTGCAGGTAAAAGTACTCTGTTAAAAATTTTAAGCAAAGTCACTTCACCAACCAATGGTAAAATTAGTGGTATGGGTAGAGTAGCTAGTTTGCTGGAGGTAGGTACAGGATTTCATCCAGAATTAACTGGTCGTGAAAATATATTTTTGAATGGAGCCATTTTAGGCATGAGAAATAAAGAAATTAAAATGAAGTTTGATGAAATTGTTGATTTTAGTGGGATAGAAAAATATATTGATACACCCGTTAAAAGATATTCGTCAGGAATGTATGTAAGATTAGCATTTGCTGTAGCAGCACATTTAGACTGTGAAATTTTAATTATTGATGAAGTGTTGTCTGTTGGAGATATAGAATTTCAAAAAAAATGTCTCGGTAAATTAGGTACAGTAAATAAGGAACAAGGAAAAACTATTCTTTTTGTTAGTCATAATATGAACAGCATTAGGATTCTTTGCAATAAAGGGTTAATTCTTGAAAAAGGCCAATTGACATATTTTGGAGATGTGCAAAATGCTATACAAAAATACACGTCAAGTATTTTTTTACAAAATAGTTCGAAAAGTTACCAGTCATTTCTTTCAAATGAATGTTCATACTTGCGAATACAAAATATTGTAATAAATAATCAGCAATCAGGAATTATATGCCTTGCTGGTGGTAATAATTCATTAGATTTTATTTTAGAGGGATCGCTTTTAATTGAAAAAAATATGTCTTTTGAATTTATTCTTTATGATAAAGATCTTGTGCCATTATTATTCTATAGCCCAGGACATTATGAAGGGAGGGTAAAAAAATATCCTTCAGGAGTATTTTCTATTTTTGAAAATATCGAATTGCCTAATAATATAAATCGAGGTGAATATACCGCGTCATTTTATTTAACAGAACCAGATGTGAAATATCATATTAAATACGATTTTGCTGTTACTATTAATATTGATGGGTACCCAACAAAAACAGGACAGGTTTTTGATTATAACAATGGTAAAGGATTTTTGTTTCTACCTTAATTACTTCGAATGGTAACTTTATTTATTTCTTTATACCAACCATCAGATCCTTCAAGAGAAATTGAAATCGTAGAATGTCTAGTTAATAATGTATCTAATAAGTACATAGATAAAATCATTATTCTTAATGAAGGGTTTTATCACCCAATATTATTAACTGAAAAAATAAATAATATTCAAATTGAGGGAAGACCAAACTTTTCTCAATTTTATTCCTATTTAAATAAAACCGGAATAAATATCATTGCTAATAATGACATCAAGTTTGACTTCACTTTAGGTCGATTGAAATATTTATTTTTAAAAAAAGGTGATATGCTTTCTTTAACAAGACATGAAAAAAATGGATTTTTAATGAGAGAAAAAGAATCTGATTCACAGGATGTATGGATGTTTAAGGGTGTTGCGGATTGTTTAAAAACAGCAAATTTTCAAATGGGGCAATTAGGTTGTGATGGTAGATTGAATTTTGTTTTTTATAAAGGAGGATATCGTGTTTTAAATCCTTCAAAATTTATAAAAGTACATCATGAACATACTTCACCAAATAGAGAGTATGTTGAGTCTGATCGATTAAAGGGGCCATATTTATTATTAAAGCCATTAAATTTATTAGGGTTCTACTGGAATAGGTCATTGCTTTATTTAATTAATAAAAGACGAGCTTTTTATTTTTTCGACAATTAACTGAGAATTTTTGATAAGAAAAGTTGCTATAATTACAAGGCCAGAAAATAAGAGTCCAAAAGTGCTTGCTTATTCATTTCAATCGTCTTGTAAGGAAGTAGGTGTTGATGCAGATATTTTTTGGGATGGATTGGGGATTCTAGGTAGAATGTTCGGTGTTTTTCAAAAAACTAAATATTCAAGAAATTTACATTTTAAAATAAGGTTAAAGCTTAGACACTTATTTTCTGATTATCTTTTTTTAAAAAAAATGAAATCGTATGATTTAATTGTGATATCAGATTGTTCACCTAATGCTTATTGGAAAGGTTATTATAATATTGAGAGATTAAAGAGAAAGATTAAAAAACCTGTTGCATTATTCGAAGTATATTTTTTAGGAAATTCCATTTCACAAACTGAAAAACTAAAAGAAAGTAATGATTTTGGAATTGAGCGTTATGATTGGAATTATTCAATTTCTCCTGTTACTGAAATTAGGGGAATCCCTTCCAATAAAAATAAATGGAGTTGTATTGGACTTAATTTAACTAGTATAGAATTAATCAGGAGTACTAAAAAGGAAATAATTGCCATTGTAGACTTTGTGCAATCAGGTTTTGAAGAAAATAGAAAAATGCAAATGGATCTATTGAAAAGATTTCCTGAAATTAAAATAATTTCATTGGAAGGAAATTATTCAATTTCTGAAATAAGGCAATTGTATAAAATGGCAAGTCTTTTTTTTGTTCAATTCCCTGAATCATTTGGTGTTTCAATAGCAGAATGTTTATCAGTTGGATGTCAGATAATTATAAAAGAGGCATCATGGGCTATGTCCTGGAGATTGCAAAATGATTTAAAACAAGAATATTTACCTGATTGTTTTTTTGTTTATGAAAATAACGACAATTTAACTGAGTATTTATCAAAATATGTTGAAAATCACCAGCGTAAGAATCTTTCAGAAAGAGTAACGAATACATTTATAAGTAACTATCCCTCTTTTTATTATGGAGATAAAACTGAATTAATAAAATCTTTTTCGTTGATTGAGCAATCATTTAAAGAAAATAGAAAATGAAAGTTTTAATTATTGCCCCATATGATTCTATCTATCCGCCTATAAATGGAGGAATGCAACGTTGCTATAATATAATCAATCAGATTTCGTTGTATTTTTCAGTTTCATTGTTGACATATCAATCTAAAGAACAACTTCCGTTTTCAAATGAGATAGAAATATTTCAAATCCCACAAAAAAAAATAAATAAGTCTTTTTTTAAAAGAGTAAAGAATGCTCTTTTGTATCGTTTTATAAAAAGATCTTTTCATGGGCCTGCAGAT
This sequence comes from Chitinophagaceae bacterium, assembly GCA_947466405.1. Classification (GTDB taxonomy): domain Bacteria; phylum Bacteroidota; class Bacteroidia; order Chitinophagales; family Chitinophagaceae; genus Ferruginibacter. The sequence continues at coordinate 5,212 of CANICR010000108.1, forward strand.
ATTAACGTTATAAACTATTATTATAAATTAAAAGAAATACTTAAAAAAGAACATTTTGATTATGTATTATTAGAGAATTTAAGTTCTTTGAATGCGGTTTCGTTAATTAAAAGGTATTCATTTCGTTCTACATTAATTTATGATGCACATAATTTTGAATCTGGTTTATGCAACCTGTCTTCAAAAAAGAAAAGTTATTATATAATCAACAAGGAATCGAATTTATACAAATTGGTTGATCAGGTTTGGGTTTGTAGTCTAATAGATAAAGAATTATTTGAAAAATTAAATGGTAATAGAATTTCATGTACAATAATTCCCAATGCTGTATCGATAAAAGACATTATTTATTTTAGGCATATTCCAAATAAAAAAAACAATTTAATATTTTGTGGTTCATTTGATTACCTGCCTAATGAAGAAGGATTAATTTGGTTTCTAGATAATTGTTGGGGTGATTTAAAAAAAATATTTCCCTCAATTAAATTAATAGTTATTGGATCCGGATGCAAATCAAATACATTAAAGCTTTCATTATTAAAAGAAGGAATTGAAGATATTGGATATGTTAAAGATGTGTCAGAATTTTACAAAAGCGCAAAAATTGCTGTAGTTCCAATAAATAAGGGGAGTGGTACTAGATTGAAAATTTTAGAAGCAATGTCCTTTGCTTTACCAGTAGTGTCAACATCAAAAGGGGCAGAAGGAATTGATTATACTAATGATGAAAATATATTAATATCTGATAATCCTATAGGATTTGTAAAATGTATTGAGCATTTGATTCTTAAAGAAGAAATGCAATCTTATATTGGTATGAATGCATTAAATTTAGTTAAACAAAAATACGACTGGAATATAGTTGGCAAAAAAATAAAAAATCAGCTAGC
>CANICR010000109.1 GCA_947466405.1 Chitinophagaceae bacterium
AAAATCCCATTTGAAGAAGAAGTGCTTACAACTGCACAGCGTTTTAATGAATACGTTATGATTTCCTTAAGAAGGATTGAAGGAATAGATAAGGAATTTGTTTTGAAAAATTTCGGAAGTGAAATTTTAACTTCTTTAGTTTCCTCTTGTGAATCATTTATTAATAACAAAAGATTGGAATTAATGGGAAATAATATTACACTAACAAGGGAAGGAAAACTATTCGCTGATGGAATTGCCAGTGAATTATTTTTACAATAATGTCTTTCCTTTTCAACTAATTACTTTCTAAATCAACCCCAGTTCAATATTCTTAAACCCTTCTTTCGCTGAGAGATTTTCCCAAAGTATTTTATAAATATTTTCAGCAATTGGCATATCTGCATTAAGTTTTTCATTAATCACATACATGCATTTACTAGCGTTATACCCTTCCGCAACCATGCTCATTTCTAATTGAGCCGCTTTCACAGAATACCCCTTTCCTATCATGGTTCCAAAAGTTCTATTTCTACTGAATAAGGAATAACAGGTTACTAATAAATCTCCTAAATAAACAGAAGCTGCATAGTTATTATGGATGTTATGCATCGCTTGCTTGTTCTTGTGTTCAATGTAACCAACTTCTGCGTTCATGATTCCTGCTTTTCTTAAAAAGCCAGCCATTTCATCTGCACTATTTGCAATTAATACACTTAAAAAATTATCACCATACTCTAAACCATGAGCAATTCCTGCACCCAATGCATAAATATTTTTTAATACAGCGGCATATTGTACGCCAATGATATCTTTATTAACTACCGTTTTGATATAAGATGTTTTAAAATATTCGGAGATTTTTTTGGCCGTTTCTTCATCCGACCCTGCGAAAGTTAGATAAGATAATTTTTCTGTTGCAACTTCTTCAGCATGACAAGGACCAAGTACTGCAAAATAATTTTCAATAGTTACTCCAAAGTGTTGTTGCAGAAAACTATTTAATAACACGTTTTCATTAGGTAGAATTCCTTTTATGGCAGATAATATTTTCTTCCCTCTGAAAATATCTTTTGGTAAAGTGAAGAGCACTTCGGCAATATAAGCAGAAGGTACTGCAATTAATATAATATCAGCTGCCGTAATCACCTCTTTTACTTTCGATGATAAGATTAATTTACTAGTATCAAATTTTGCAGAAGCAAGATATTGCGGATTGTGTGATCGAGATTTAAACGCTTCTATGGCTGATTCGCTTCTGTTCCACCAATGAATATGCTCACCATTATCATTTAATATTTTTGCCAATGCAGTACCCCAGCTTCCACTTCCTATAATTCCAAATGTCATTTTCTGTTTTTTAAAGTTTGCGTTATTTTTTAAAGCCCTAAAGATTCTACCGCTAATTGAGCCGCAATTTGACTGGCCTCTTTTTTATTAAATCCTTTTGCCTGTGAAATAATTTGTCCGTCAACCGTACAGCCCATTGTAAATAATCTTCTGCTATTTTCTAGCTTTTCGTCTACTATAATAAAATCAATTATTTTGGTATTTTTATTTGCCCAGCCATATAATTTGTTTTTTATGTTAATTTCAATCCCTTCTAAATCGCCTATAAATAAGTGAGGCAAAATAATATACTCTTCCACCCATCGTTTTGTTTTATTATATCCTTTATCAACATAAACAGCGCCAATTAAGGCTTCCAGGGTATTGCCAAAAATTTGAGAAATCTTGAGAGCATTGTCATTTTTATTATACAACGATATCTTCTTTAGTCCCATTTTTAACGCAATCTCATTAAGTTTTTGCCTGTTTACCATTTTGCTCCTCATTTCTGTAAGGAACCCTTCGCCTTTGTATGGATATTTTCTAAACAGATAATGGGCAATGATAGAACTCAAAACAGCATCTCCTAAAAACTCTAATCGTTCATTATTTTCATCAGACCCTTCGCGGATTGATCTATGGCTTAATGCTGTCTTATATAAAGAAATATTACGAGGAGTGAACCCAAGAATATTGCTGAGTTGATTTCTAAACTCTTTAATTTCTTTGCGATATTTAAACCAAGAGAGAAATATCAAAATGGAATATATTTTATCGAATGTATACTATTTAAAACGAAAAATATAGATGGGGCCTGTTTTAGGAAAAAGTTAGGCTTTATATTTTTTTATGATGACTGAAGCGTTATGTCCACCAAAACCAAAAGTGTTGCTTAATGCAGCATTGATGACTTTATGTTGTGCTTTATGGAAAGTAAAATTTAAATTTGGATCTAATTCTGGATCGTCTGTAAAATGATTGATAGTTGGGGGAACAATATCTTTTGTAACGGCCATAATACAAGCAAGGGCTTCCAACGCTCCAGCAGCTCCTAAGCAATGGCCTGTCATACTTTTTGTAGAGCTGATGTTTAAATCATACGCATGGTTACCAAATACGCTTAAGATTGCTTTTGTTTCAGCGATATCTCCTAAAGGTGTTGAAGTACCATGAACATTGATATAATTTATTTCTTCTGGTTTCATTCCTGCATCTTGCAACGCAACATGCATAACATTTTTTGCACCCAATCCTTCTGGATGAGGAGCTGTAATATGGTGAGCATCAGCTGTAGCGCCTCCACCTGCCACTTCACAATATATTTTTGCACCTCTTGCCAATGCATGTTCTAAACTTTCTAACACAAGAACGCCTGATCCTTCGCCCATGACAAATCCATCGCGGTCTTTATCAAAAGGTCGGCTAGCTGTTTTGGGATCATCGTTTCTTTCACTCAATGCTTTCATTGCGTTAAAACCACCCAAACCGGCTGCACTGATTACAGCTTCGCTTCCTCCTGTAATAATAATATCAGCTTTGTTTAAACGAATATTATCAAATGCATCGATAATAGCATTAGTAGAAGAGGCGCAAGCACTTACTACAGCATAGTTGGGACCACGAAATCCATGTCGCATAGAAATATGTCCAGCGGCAATATCCAATATCATTTTGGGAATAAAGAAAGGATTGAAACGGGGTGTTCCATCTCCAGAAGCAAAGTTGAGTACTTCTTCCTGGAAGGTAATTAAACCTCCAATACCACTAGCGAAAATCACACCTACTCTGTCTGGATTGACATTATCTTTACTAATACCCGCATCTTTGACTGCCTCATCACTTGCAATTAATGCAAACTGACAGTAGCGATCCATTTTACGAGCTTCTTTCTTGTCGAGGTAATCGGTAGCATCAAAGTTTTTAACCTCACAAGCAAATCGGGTTTTAAATTTTGTAACATCAAATTGCTGAATATAATCGCAACCGCTTACGCCATTTTCAAGATTCTGCCAATATTCATTAACAGATTTCCCTAATGGAGTAAGGGCTCCTAATCCAGTGATTACTACTCGCTTTAAATCCATACGATTTGCCTGTGAAAATTAAAAGGTGAATTACTTAGCATTTCCTTCCAAGTAAGAAACAGCTTGACCAACGGTTGTGATGGTTTCAGCTTGTTCATCTGGAATGGAAATATTAAATTCTTTTTCAAATTCCATAATTAATTCGACGGTGTCCAAGCTATCGGCACCTAAATCATTAGTGAATGAAGCTTCAGGAGTTACCTCGGCTTCATCAACCCCTAATTTGTCAACAATAATTTTTTTTACCCTTGTTGCAATGTCTGACATGATAGTATAATTTAGTTAATACGATTGCAAAAATATACTTTTTGATCTAATTACAAAGAAATACTAAAAATTCACAGAAATAATATTAAAACCCAATATTGAATTATGCTAATAATGGTTCGATTTTCAAAAAGATGTATATTTATAAGCCTTTGAACACTCAAATATTTAAATATATACAATATGGGATTAAAACAAATAGATCACGGCTCTCCAGAATATATTAAAATGGTTGATTTGAGGAATCAAATATTAAGAAAGCCTTTGGGACTTACTTTCACAAACGAGGAGCTGGAAAATGAGAAAAACGAAATATTAATAGCCGCTTTTGAAGAAGATGAGATTTTGGGATGTTGTGTATTGTGCCCTATTGAAAATGAAAGATTTCGATTAAGGCAAATGGCCGTAAAAGATGATGTTCAGGGTAAAGGAATTGGCGCTTCTATCATGTCATTTGCTGAAACAATAGCCAAGGATAAAGGCTACAAATACATGCTGATGCATGCCAGAGATTCCGCCATAGGTTTTTATGAAAAATTTGGATATAAAGTCATCGGCACCCCATTTGTGGAAGTTAATTTACCCCACCATATTATGGAAAAGGAATTGATTTAATTAACCACCCATCTATTATAGACTTTGTTTTTTTATTTTTTTTCTGAATTGCTCCCTAACATTATCCATTATTCCATTTTCAAATGCTTCTTTTGGAATAAGGAAAAAACTGGTAGCATTAAAATACAAGTGAAAGAAATGTGGACTTTCCATCCAATTACTCAATTCAGACCATGCGTATGTTTTAGTAGCTCTACTATGCGCTAGCGTGAAATCAAGCTCATTCAATGTGATTTTAAATCTATCTTTAAACGAGGCTGATTTTTTATAAATTATTCTTGGCAGAAAAAACCAGAAAAGTATCATCATAAAAAACCAAAGCGAAGAACTTAATAAAAAAGCCAAGGGCGATATTTTTTTGAAAAAAAACAATGCTGCAGAAAGCAAAGAGAAAACATTCAACAAGATCATCATTATTTTTATTTCTTTTCTGCTAATAAAATGATAACGAAGCGCGTGGATTACTTTTTGTTTGTTGTATTCAAAAAAATCAGAAGTCATTTCTTAAAAGTTGCGTTTATTTTTTAGTAGAATTATCGGGAGATTTTAAGGAATTTTCATTGACAGACCACTCTCCTAGCTTATCCCCTTTGATTCCAATAAACTCAACCTTCATGATACGTTCCCCTTTTTTTCCATGAAAAGAAAACTTTGCAAAATTTTGAGCTTCTATAAGCGTATTTGCTTCTCGTAAGGGATTGTTTTCTTCAGGACTTTTTGCCACTTTACTAATGCCTGATGTATATGGAGAAACGGTGATGTCATAAAGAGGATATAAATTACTCCTGGTCATTTTTATTACTTCACTATGGTGTCTGTCGCCAGTTAAAAAGACAACGCCTTTTATTTTTTGCTCGCTTAAAAAACTAAGCAGCATATTGTATTCATAAGGATAGTGTTGCATGCATTCGTATTTATTATACGTATTCAAAACCTGACTCCCGGTAACAATAATTTTGAATGTTGCTTTGCTGTATAGTAAAGCGTTTTTTAACCACTCCATTTGTTGATTACCAAAAAAGTCTTTATCCGCATTTGGTTGCCCGTTTATCGTATCTGGAATCTCATCCTCTGATCTAAAAAATCTGTCATCGGTTAAAAACAAATCCACATCACCATAACTTACTTTTGTGTAAATACCTTTTTCATCTTCTCCGCAACTTGGATTTAACCAATAATTTTTAAAAATTGATCTGCTTTCATTTTTGAAAACATATCCTTTACCGGCATCATTAGGTCCATAATCATGATCATCCCAAATAGCATATTGAGGCATTTTGGCCATAAACGCTTGTAATATTTTGTAGGATCTATCATGAGAAGCTCTGTGATTTAACCCCCATACAGAAGAGTAGTCTACTTCTCGTGTGTACCAATTGTCGCCTAGCCATACATGAAATTCCGCTGGCGTTTTGGCCATCGTTTCAAAAATAGTAGAATCTCCGCCATAAGGTTTCCCCGGTCTGTCATATTTTGGATCATTAAAGTAAGCACAACTACCTGTAAGGAAACTAAAATCGGGTGCTGGTTTTCTATATTGCCATAAATCTTTTGTGGTGAAATTTGTTTGAAAAGAAAGCGGTATTTTTTTATTGTCCAATAAAATCTCATATGAATAAGCCGTTCCAAATTCTAAGTCATTAAGGTAGATTTTTATTGGATTAAACTCTTTTCCAAGCTCTCCTTTGTATTGAACATTTTTAACTGCTGCTTCATTAGTTATTGGATGGTACTTAATATTTATTTTTTTTACAGAAGGCGAAACCTCCATCCAAATTGTTGCAGTA
>CANICR010000110.1 GCA_947466405.1 Chitinophagaceae bacterium
AATATAAAAATTGGTTCTTGGATTATGCAAGTTATGTAATCTTGGAAAGGGCTGTCCCTTCAGTTGAAGATGGATTAAAGCCCGTTCAAAGAAGAATTTTGCATGCCATGAAGGAAATGGATGATGGGCGTTATAATAAGGTAGCTAATATTATAGGTCAAAGTATGCAGTATCATCCACATGGAGACGCAAGTATTGGCGATGCAATCGTTAATTTAGGTCAAAAGGATTTATTAATAGATACACAAGGAAACTGGGGAGATGCAAGGACAGGAGACGATGCAGCTGCTCCAAGATATATTGAAGCTAGGTTAAGCAAATTTGCATTAGAAGTTGCTTTTAATGCAAAAACAACTAAATGGCAATTAAGTTATGATGGAAGAAAGAATGAACCAGTAACCTTACCAATGAAATTCCCTTTATTATTGGCTCAAGGTGCAGAGGGAATTGCGGTTGGATTAGCGACAAAAATACTACCGCATAATTTTTGTGAATTAATTGAAGCCTCTATTAAAATTTTACGTGGAAAAAAATTTGAAATATTTCCCGATTTCCAAACGGGTGGGTCGATGGATGCGAGTAATTATTTGGAAGGAAAACGAGGTGGTAAAATTAGAGTGCGGGCAACTATAGAAGAACAAGATAAAAAAACATTGGTTATTAAAAATGTACCCTTTGGAGTTACTACTTCTCAATTAATGGATAGCATTGTAAAAGCTAATGATCAAGGTAAAATAAAAATAAAAAAAGTAACGGATCATACTGCTGCTGCTGTGGAAATTATTATTGAATTAGCTCCTGGGATTTCACCAGATATAACAATTGATGCTTTATATGCATTTTCGGATTGTGAAGTTAGTATTTCACCAAATGCTTGTGTTATCGTTAATCACAAACCACAATTTCTTTCTGTTAGTGAATTACTTAAAATATCTGCAGAAAACACAAAAGATTTATTAAACAAAGAACTTGAAATAAAACTGGCTGAATTACAGGAAAAATGGCATTATACCTCTTTAGAAAAAATATTTTTTGAAGAGAAAATCTATAAAGAACTTGAGAAAAAACATGAGACATGGGAAAAAGTATTAAACGCTATTGATCAAGGATTTAATCCATTCAAAAAGAAACTAAAAAGAGAAATCACTAAAGAAGATATCCTTAAACTTACCGAAAAGCCTGTAAGAAGAATCTATAAGCTAGATATAGACGATTTGATAAGTCAGATAAAAGATTTAGAATCGGAGATTAAGCAAGTAAAAAATGATCTAGCTAATTTAGTTGATTATACCGTTTCGTATTATGAAAACTTATTGAAAAAATATGGCAAGGGTAGAGAAAGGAAAACTGAAATAAAACTATTTGATACAATCCAAGCAAAAAATGTAGCCATTGCAAATACGAAATTATATGCAAATTTTGCTGATGGTTTTATCGGAACTTCCTTGAAAAAAGATGAATTTATTTTAGAATGTAGCGACCTTGATGATATAATTGCTTTTACCAAAGGTGGTATAATGAAAGTAGTTAGGGTATCAGACAAAATATTCATTGGCAAGGATATACTGCATGTGGCCATTTTTCAAAAAAATGACGAACGTACTACATACAACATGATTTATGTAGATGGTAAATCAGGTGTATGTTTTGGAAAAAGATTTAATGTTACAGGGATTACAAGAGACAAAGAGTATGATCTCACAAAAGGTTCTGAAAAAAGTAAAGTACATTATTTCTCTGCAAATGCAAATGGAGAAGCGGAACAATTAAAAATAATATTAAGTCCAAATTGTAGTGCTAGGAACAAAGAACTCGATTTTTATTTTGAAGAATTAGAAATAAAAGGAAGAAATAGTATTGGAAATCAAGTGACCAAATATCCAATAAAATCAGTAAAATTTAAAGAAGCTGGGAAATCAACATTGAGTGCTAAAAAGCTTTGGTTTGATGATAAATTTGGGCGAATAAACATAGAGGAAAAAGGAATGTATTTAGGCATGTTTAATGCGGAAGACAGGCTTCTGGTTATCTATAATGATGGAAATTACGAAATTACTGATCAAGAACTAACGCAAAGATTTGATCCTGAAAAAGTGCTATTAATTGAAAAATATGATTCAGAAAAAGTAATCACAGCGGTGTACCTTGATAAAGAAAAATTACAATTTAACATCAAACGATTCAAAATTGAAACCTCCACTTTAAACTCAAAATTCTTTTTCATTAAAGAAGGAAATGGGAATATGCTTGAAGCCGTAACTACCTATAATCAACCTGTTTTAAAAGTTCAAACAGGAAGGGGTCAGCAATTAACTATAAAGAAATATAAAGTTGCGGATTTGGTTGAAATAATGGGATGGAAAGCTGTTGGAGCAAAATTGACCGATTATTCAAAATCAGTGGAAATGGAGTGGGAGTCTAAGGACAAAGAAAAGAATAATAACCAAGGTGAATTGTTTGAATAATACTTTAGTAAAATAGTGATCTAAAAAAGCCCGAAAATATGTACACTTTTCGGGCTTTAAATTACAATAATATTTAGTAACAAAATTCTACTCTTTATTACTATTTTCTTTTTTAAATTCTTTGTATTTTTCTAACTGATCTGGAGTAAGTAAATCCATGAAACTTTTTGATTTGTTATTTTTAATTTCCTTTAGTTGTTCTTTTCTACTAATTTCTGAAAGTGTAGTATCATTTGTTACTTTCATTTTAGCATCTTTATTACTTTTATTAATTTGTTTTAATTTTGATTTCTGGTCATCAGTAAGATTTAATGATTTCAGCATTTCCTGATATTTAACATCACCTTCTTTCTTAACATTTTCTGTCGAACTAACTTTTGAATCAGTACTTGAACTCTGCGAGAAGGCTACAGAAGATGAAATCATAACAGCCATAATAAAGATACTTTTTTTCATGTTTATTTTATTTAAGATGAAATGTAAATTAGTGATAAACAACTAATCAAAAAGTTAAATTATCTTAAAAACAATAATTCCCTATATTTTGGTAATGGCCAAATACTATCATCAATCATTAATTCTAATTTGTCGGCATGTCGCCTAATCTCATCAAAATACTTACCCTTAACATCTTCACAATATGCGATAGCTTTTTCTCTGTGACTATTGATTTCATTAGCTTTTTTCCTAGATTCAATCATAAAAGCAACTCCAGTGCTGATAGCTTTGATATGCTCACTAATTTTACTTAAAATAGCCAATTGTATTTCATAAGATTCAGATGATAATCCTGCATCTTTCAATCCTTTAATATTTTCAATTAATATATTTTGATATTTTAATGCAGCGGGAATAATTAATGTAGTAGTTAAATCTCCCATTACCCTTGCTTCGATTTGCACTTTTTTTATATACGCTTCCAGCATTATTTCATGCCTTGCATCAAGTTCTAATGCATTGTAGATATTATTGTTTTTAAAAAGAGTTTTGGCTTTTTCTGAAGTATACGCATCAAGAGAAACAGGCGTGGTCTTAATGTTGGGCAATCCTCTTTTTGCAGCTTCTTTTTCCCATTCATCACTATATCCATCTCCTTCAAATAATATTTTTTTACTTTCTACAATATATTTTTGAATAACTTGCATAATAGCTACTTCTTTCTTTTCTCCATTTTCTATAATAGCATCCACCTCCTTTTTAAATGACTTTAAAGTTTCCGCCATAATTGTATTTAACACTGTCATAGGCCCAGCACAGTTTGCAGAAGAACCCACGGCTCTGAATTCAAATTTATTTCCAGTAAATGCAAATGGAGATGTTCTATTTCGATCAGTATTATCCAACATCAACTCAGGTATACTTTTATGAATGTCTAATTTCAACATGGCTTCATCTGTTTCATCAAAATTACCACCAACTCTTTTTTCTACTTGATTTAAAACATCAGTCAAATATTTACCAATAAAAATTGATATTATCGCGGGTGGAGCTTCATTGGCACCTAAACGATAATCATTTCCGGCACTAGCGATGGATGCCCTAATTAATTCGGCATAATCATGAACTGCTTTAATGGTATTTACAAAAAAAGCAAGAAACATCAAATTGGTTTTAGGGGTTTTCCCGGGTGCTAATAAATTAACACCCGTATCTGTACTCATACTCCAATTATTATGTTTACCGCTTCCATTTATTCCTGCAAATGGCTTTTCGTGTAATAGTACTAGTAAGTTATGACGTTTAGCAACCCTAGTCATAATGTCCATTAAAAGCGTATTATGATCAACCGCTAAATTTAATTCCTCATAAATGGGTGCACACTCAAATTGAGCGGGAGCTACTTCATTATGTCTTGTGCGAAGAGGAATACCGAGTCGATACGATTCTTGTTCAAAATCTCTCATAAAAGCGTATACACGTTCAGGTATGGCACCAAAATAATGATCTTCCAATTGCTGACCCTTAGCAGGAGCGTGACCGAATACAGTTCTGCCGGTTAATAGTAAATCAGGCCTTGCAGTGGCTAAGCCTGCATCTACTATAAAATATTCCTGCTCCCATCCTAAAGTAGCATTAACTTTAGAAATATTTTTATCAAAATACTGACAAACGTCTACTGCAGCTTTATCTAAAGCCACTATGGCTTTTAATAGTGGCGTTTTCGTATCTAAAGATTCGCCCGTATAAGAAACAAAGATGGTTGGAATGCATAATGTTTTTCCATGACCAATTTCCATGATAAAAGCTGGTGAAGATGGATCCCATGCGGTATATCCACGTGCTTCAAAAGTAGCCCTTAAGCCACCACTTGGAAAAGAAGAGGCATCAGGTTCTTGTTGAATTAATGCAGCTCCTTCAAATTCTTGAATAGGCGTTCCATCACCTTTTAATGTAAAAAAAGAATCATGTTTTTCTGCTGATAACCCAGTGAGTGGTTGAAACCAATGAGTAAAGTGAGTAACGCCCTTTTCTTCAGCCCAAGCTTTCATTCCATTAGCGATATTGCTGCCCATAGAACGATCAATCTTTTTTCCTCCAAAAGTAGATGCTTGAAGACTTTTATAAGATTCATCACTTAAGTAATGTCGAGCGGTTTTTAAAGTAAAGACATTTTCATTAAAAATCGTGGATACTTTTTCTGATGCATTTACCTCATAGGAAATAGAATTTCTAGAAATATTTTTTACTGCAGTTGTTCTTAAATTACTCATTATTTTATGTTTTTATGCTAAATTAATAACAAAATAACAAAAATAAAATGATATCTGGTCCAACAAATCTAATTATTTGCCATTTTCGACAAAATATTTCATATATTTTATTATATAATTCGTTTAATTCTATCGAACTTCTCTGTACTAATATTACATAAAATAGGTATAATCAAAAATGGCAAAAACAAGCTTTTGTAACGTACTATTGCTCCAATATTTGGAATAACAAAGCCTATAATTAACCACATAAAAATAGCAATCGATAATCCAAACCAAATAATAGGATTTGTTTTTTTATGGTATGTTTCTTTACAAAAAAACATAAATAATAATAATCCTTGATAAAAAAACAATTCAATAGATAATAAGAGCATAAAAATGTTCCCTTCGTCCCAAATAAAAGGCCTTAAAAAACCATGATTTATCGCATTGGGCAGATTTAGAATAAAGCTTTTTAAAGTTGGTTGCAATAGGCCCATCGACAACTGTGATCCTGCTTCTGGGAGTTGAAGAAAATCATTTTGACGCTGGCTGATAATTCCCAATGGCTGAAAATCAGTACAATTTATATCAATAAAAAGCAGCGTCATACAGGCTAAAAAATAAATCCCAAAAAAAGCAATCGCTGGATGAAATTTTCTATTTGAAGATATTATCAACCCAATAGTAGAAGGAATTATAGCAACAAATAAAAAATTTCGTATCAATAAAATGAATACAGCCGATAACAATAATAATAGTAGTCTTTTAATGGTATATCGGTCATTTAAAATAAAATATAGTGCATAAGAATAGAAAGCCAATAAGGTGAAAATAAATAAATCTTTATTTAACCCTGAAGTAAAAAATAAGGTAGAGGGCAATAGAAAACATCCAAAAAT
>CANICR010000111.1 GCA_947466405.1 Chitinophagaceae bacterium
TAGAAGTTACCTGTGCATTCAACAAGAACAACTCTATAGTTATGCAGGGGCATAAAAATGATTATATATTAAATCATGAACAAAGGCATTTTGACATATCGTATCTCTTTGCAAAAAAATTCGTCAATGAACTTAATAGTAGAAGAAATATGAATATAGAAGAAATTGATCGAGTCTATAATAAAATTATTGCTGAATGGAATGCTTATCAAGATCGATATGATGAAGAAACGAAAAACTCTGTTTCTAAAGAAGGGCAGGATTTATGGAATCAAAAAATAGAACATGACATCTCCCTTCTTTAGAAAAATTTGAAGGCATTTCAATTTTGTTTTCTTTTTTATTTTGATAAAAATGCAACATTATTATTGTCACAAAACTCATCAATCATGAAAAAAATAAATTTTGTTTTATTGTTTGTTGCGATAGTATCAAGCAATGCTTTTGGACATGACACAACTTTTGTTACTTATGGAACACAGATTTGTAAAATAGATTCAATAAGTAATTTTTATGGAAAGTCTAAAATATTTCCAGAAATGCATATGGTTACAGTTACTAATGATTATATAGAAATTTTAAATGTAGGCAAACAATATGATGATACTTTATATACTATTATTGAAAGTTGTGGAGAAATGAAAACAGATAAGGGTGAAAAAGCGGAATATTTTAAATGTAAAGATTCAGAAAGAAAGATTTGTTATATAGCTATAATGAAAAATAATTATGAACATGAAAACGCAAGAGTAGAAATTCAATATTCAAATGTAGCTATTCTTTATTTTTTACAATAATTAATTATATGAAAATCATATTTGACAATGTAAAGACATTAAGGTGATGTTTGGAGTTAGAAAATAGAATATTATAGTTGGCGTTAAATCAATTTAATATACAAATCTTCGACTTTCTTTCTTGCCCAAGGTGTCTTTCTAAGAAACTTTAGACTAGATTGAATACTGGGATTGCTATTGAAACAATTAATATTTATAAGTTGCCCTAATTCCTCCCATCCATAATGATTTACTAATGTAGTGATAATAAACTCTAATGTTTTTCCATGCAATGGATCTTTAATAGCTTGTTGCATATACAATATTAAGTAATTTGCTTTGCTATTATGAACGAACATCGTTATTTTATTCTAAACAAGCCTATTAATATGGTGTCTCAATTCGTGAGTACACACCAAGTAAAACTTCTTGGTTCAATTAATTTTGATTTTCCTGAAGGAACCCATGCCATTGGCCGATTGGATAAAAATTCTGAAGGTCTTTTATTACTTACTACTAATTCAAAAGTTACCAAATTATTGTTTCATGGAAAGCAACCGCATACTCGTAAATATTTAGTTCAAGTTATCAATAAAGTGACTCCGGAAACTATAGCTGCATTATCAAACGGAATTACCATAAGTGCAAAACAAGGTGAAAAGTATATCACCAATCCATGTAAAGTGGTAATAGTTGACAAGCCTGCATATATTCAAGAAATTAGTTCAACTCCTTTGCATAAAAATGTAAAAAATTCTTGGTTAACAATAACTTTAACAGAAGGGAAATTTCATCAAGTAAGAAAAATGGTGGCTGCGGTTAATCATAAATGTTTAAGGTTAATCAGAATTGCCATTGAAGATATTGAGGTTGAAACACTAAAGCCTGGGGAGGTTCAAGAAGTAAGTCATGAGTATTTTTTCGAAAAACTAAAGTTGTAAAAGTGGATTGGGCCGTAAGGATACTGCCCCATTTGCTGATAATTTAAATAACTTTTATCATCTCCTGAAACTATTATGAATAAAGAGTTTCAGCGATTTTGTTTGCAAAAAAAATGGCTTTTTTCTGCTGCATAAAGAACTATAATATTTTTCGGTTCTCCGAAAATGCTCTTCCGCAGTGGTTTGTACAATATTGAACCTACTTTGGATGACAAAATGAAGGTAGGAAAAATGATTCAGAAATTAAAAATAATTTTTGAAAATTTTTAAATTCAAAAACACACTTTATCTTTTTTCTGATGTTTATTTTTATCTTACTAACTTAGTTGAAGAGAAGAAAATGTTACTGTTAGTAGAGTTGCGGAAATATTTGAGACACCTACAATGCTTTGGCGACAGAGCAACTTTAAACCAACTACAAGACATTAGCTTAGAGAACGAATGACAACCAAGAAAAATAAATTTCATTTAAGGGTATATGACAACTTTCATTACATGGATGAATCAGAAGCATACAATCACGGACAATATGAAACATACGAGGATGCTTTGATTGCAGCTAAAGCAATTGTTGACGAATTCTTTGAGCATAATTGGAAAATCGGAACTACTTCAGATTATTTACTTGGGCAATATTCTCTTTATGGAGAAGACCCGATTATTCTTCCTAACGAGCATGGGGAGAATGAAGTTTTTTCAGCATCAAACTATGCTAATATTAGTGCAGTTGAAATTTGTCGTAAATTTGAAAACAGATAAATGGAAGCACAAACACTATATCAGCAAGCAATAAAATTTGCGACAGCAAAACCGAAAGCCTTTTAATTAGAAAAATAATCTTTTAGAAAAATGAAATATAAATTTATAACACTAGCATTTATTCTATTTTCCTTTACTGATTTATTAACTGCTCAATCCATTGGATCGAAAAAAGAAACAACACTGAAATTAGTTAATTATTTTTGTACGGAAGATGATTGTTTTATCAAATTGAAAGACATTAGTACCGGTAAATTTTATGATTTTTTAGATATCGATGAAAAAACAAAGGATAATGGAATCATAAAAGAAATTCAAGATCTTTACTCTAAAGATGAAGTGGATGGTATTAAAAAAATAATAGGAAAAAATTATTTGGTAATACTTGAATTTAGAAGAATTGATGAATATAAGTATTCTGATGGTTCTGATGCTCCTGCATCTAAAACAGGGAAAAAAATTACAAAATGGATGATTAATAAAATAAGTAAATCAGTAAAATAGATATGATGATATCGGAGTATTCATGATAACGCCCGGGTACAATAATTTGAGAATTTAATACGCTTTTTATTTGTACTGAGTTTATTGGCAAAAGGTTTAATGGGGATTTATCTAAAAACTAAAGTCCTTGCATCGATTAGGCAGTATAGCTAAGGGCGGAGAATTTTTACTTGTAACTAAAGCCTTTATTTAACACTTTTAATTAAAAAAAAACTACAAAAAAATGAAAACTGAAAACCTTGTATTGATGCAAATGGCAAAAGAGTCCTTAAAAGGAAAATGGGGTTTAGCCATTGGAACAATAGTAGTGTATTTTTTAATCGTTGTGTGTATTCAAGAAATTCCAATTGTTGGAGCAATTGCTTCGTTAATAATAGCAGGACCATTTGCTTTAGGTCTTGCCTATTTTTCGTTATCGATTTCAAGAAACCAAGAGGCTAAGCTGGAACAAATATTTCAAGGGTTCAATAATTTTGGAACTGCTTTAGGTGCTTATCTGTTAATGATTGGCTTCATTTTATTATGGACGCTTTTACTTATAATACCAGGGATTATTGCCGCTATGTCATATTCAATGACTGTTTACATAATAGCAGATGATAATTCAATTGGTGCAATGGATGCAATTGACAAAAGTAAAAAGATGATGGATGGTTACAAATGGAAACTTTTTCGTTTAGGACTACGATTTTTAGGTTGGTCATTACTTTGTATTTTAACATTAGGTATAGGCTTTCTATGGCTTATGCCGTATATGCAAGTTAGTATGGCGAAATTTTATGATGACGTAAAAGCAAACTCATTGACTACTGAAAACATATAACATCACACCATATAGTGCGTAAACAAGATCGCCAATGCCAAGGGAATTATACTTTTAAAGGAAAGTCTTCTTTTGACACTTTTAATTAAATACAATAGAGTAAAACATGAAAAAAATTACAATCAATCATGATGGAACTTTAAAAAATGACACTTCTGATGCTGAAAAAAGATTAATAGAGTTAATCAACGGAGCAGAACCAAAGACACCTGATGAAGTAGAAATGGTTAAAGAAATACAAGAAGCAAAAGCTAAAGGTCAAGAAATAAGCATTCCTGGAATGTAATTATAGTGACTGATTCTGAAAAGTAAACCCAACGAATACTTTTATACAATAAACAAAATGACAAACTTTAAAACACATTATAATTCGAAAAAAATATCAAAGAAGTAGTAAATGTTTTAAAGAAGACATATGCAATTATATGAATTATACTTTTAAAGGAAAGTCCTGTTATAACGCTTTTAATCAAATACAAAAGACTAAAAAATGAAAAAATTTATGCTTGATATCCAATTAGAAGGATTGGACAACGAAACAAGAATGAAACTACTTCCAAGAGAACAAGAGGTTGTAAAAGAGTTGGAACAAAATGGGACTATTGTAGATAATTTTATCAAACTTGACATGTCAGGGATTTTCATTGTAATGATGGCAACTGATTCTGAAGATGTGCACTCTAAACTTTCAACTTTACCATATTACCCCTATATGAAAATTAGTATCATTCCTGTGAGGGTGGTTAATAGCGTTAATCAGTAATAGTACCAATAGTAACAATTTCCATTCTTGTTGTAATCACTCTCCGCAGTACACATTTTCAATTATAAGCTATGCAAAAAAGCATGAAAAAAATATCACTTTTTATAATTGTAATGACAATCTGCAACTATTCCTTTTCTCAGACAAGAAACTTTCAAAAAGCAGATAGCTCTCTTCCTTTTTATGAAGCAGTTGCCAGTTGCGGCTCCTGTAAATTTAATATGAAAGGTAATGGTTGTTTTATGGCCATTCGATTTAATGAAAAAAATTATTTTGTGCAAGGTGCTGGAATAGACGATTTTGGCGATGCACACGACAAAGATGGATTTTGCAACTCTATTAGAAAAGTTTTAGTACAAGGAAAAATAAAAGAAGATGACTTTATTCTTAGTTATTTAGAGTTTAAATAAAACAATTCCCCATCGATAAAAACTTACCCATAGAAAAGTTAGCGTCTTGTTTCAATAGCACGTCTGCTACCTATAAATCCTATTGGTTATTGTCAATCATTGATGCTTTGGAATTAAGAATAAATTCGGAGTCAACATTGATTCCAAAAAGGGTTGCTTATCATTCTTGCATATGAAACCTCAATAAATTTTGATCATATCTCTTACTTGTTATTCTTAAATTATATCGAATTGTATGACTATATGATGTTTAGTTTTTGTAGATTGTGAATCGATTAACTAATTATCCATTAACGTATATGTCCGATATAAAAACGATAAACGAAGCACTAATAAATTTCAGGAACGAAAGAGATTGGGAACAATTTCATAATCCAAAAGATTTAGCACTAGCCATCAATGTGGAAGCAGGAGAGTTACTTGAATTGTATCTCTGGAAAGAAGCAACAGAAGCCAAACAAGAAAAAATAAAAGAAGAACTAGCTGATGTTTTTGCGTATGCATTTTTACTCGCTGATAAATATGGATTTGATGTTAAAGAAATCATCCTTGATAAAATAAAAAAGAATGCCGAAAAATATCCTGTTGAAAAAGCAAAAGGCACAGCTAAAAAATACAATGAACTATGATTGTATATAACGCTACCAAGTCTGAGTTTTTAAATGACGTCCTCACCAATGAGATAGAAAACATTGTTTTAAAAAATGTAAAGCTGAAGCTGAACCGAAATGTGGGTATTGCTGAAATCAAATCTTGGGCTAATTCATTAAGATATATGGATGGCATAATGCATGATGCTATGATTCCCAACGATTGTGGTATAGCAATTGAATATCAGATTCCTCAAACCGGAAAAAGAATAGATTTTATTATTTCTGGACAAAACGAAGACAGCAAAGATTCTGTAATACTTATAGAATTAAAGCAATGGTCTGAGGCAAAATTGACCAGCAAAGATTCCATAGTAGAAACATTTGTAGGCGGTAGAATGGGAGAGCATACCCATCCATCTTATCAGGCATGGTCGTATGCAACCTTATTACAAGGATTTAA
>CANICR010000112.1 GCA_947466405.1 Chitinophagaceae bacterium
AAAGAGAAACGTTGAATTCTGCTGAATTAATTATCACTGATAGCAATATTGAAATAGAGTCACTGCAATGGCTGGTTGACTTTTCTAGTAAAAAAAATATTCCCTTAATTATTGAGCCCGTTTCAGTAGTAAAAGCAAGAAAAATTTCAAAACTGAATATGAATGCTGTATTTATGGTTACCCCTAATGAAGACGAACTTCCTTCATTATGTATTGAGCATCATACAAATGAAAAGGATTCCATTAAAGAATTATTGGATAGGGGAATAAAATTTATATGGGTAAGAAAGGGAGATAAAGGATCAACTATTTATTCTAAGGAGCATACCATAGAATTACATGCCCCCCCAATTAAAATAGTAGATAGTACTGGTGCCGGAGATGCTGCATTAGCAGGATGGATTTGTGGCTTTTTAGAAAAAGAGAACCCAAATGATTGTTTGAAATTAGGACATACACTTGCATTAGAAGTGTTGCAGATAAAAGGAGCTGTAAAAAACAACATTAATAAAAATATTCTTTTCGAGACCGTTAAAAAATATTATCCAAATGCTCAATAATTATTTACAAATACTACCTGAAGTTAAAGATGCTATTAACAACAATAAACCAATTGTCGCCCTCGAATCAACCATTATTTCTCATGGTATGCCATGGCCAAAAAACATTGAAACTGCACTTGCTGTCGAAGAAGCTGTAAGAAAAGAAGGAGCCATTCCTGCAACTATTGCAATTATGAATGGAAAATGTTTAGTAGGACTTTCTACCGACGATTTAAATTATTTTGGTAAAGAAAAAAATATTTGTAAAGTTAGCATAAGAGATTTGCCTTATGTAATTGCTAATAAAATTCCTGGTGCTACAACAGTTGCTGCGACCATGCGAATTGCTGCAAATGCGGGCATCAAAATATTTGCCACTGGAGGTATTGGTGGCGTTCATAGAGGAGCTCAAGATAGCATGGATATTTCAGCAGATTTAACTGAAATGTCCAATACAAATGTGGCGGTAGTTTCAGCAGGTGTAAAATCTATTTTAGATATAGGCTTAACACTAGAATATTTAGAAACAATGGGCATTCCTGTAATAACATTTGGCCAGGATGAATTCCCAAGTTTTTATTCAAGTAAAAGCGGATTTAATTCCCCTTTAAGAATTGATCACGTTTATGAAATTGCCAAAGTGTGTAACACAAAATGGGATTTAGGGTTAAAAGGCACTGTATTAATTGCAAACCCATTGCCAAGTAACAAAGAAGTAGATCCTGAATTGATTGAAACATATATCAAATCAGCATTAGCAGAAGCTGATAAGTTAAGTATTACAGGTAAAGAAGTTACCCCATTTTTATTGAAATATATTGCTACACATTCTAATGGAGAAAGCCTTGATGCAAATATATCTTTAATCATAAATAATGCCACACTAGCTGCTAAAATTGCTGTTGCATTGAATTGAATTCCTAAAAATATTGTAATGTAAAACAGAAAAGCAAGTAATTGATATTACTCGCATACTTAAATATTACCGCTATATTGATTGAGTTAATGTATCCTTATTTATTCATAAATAGAACATGAGAAAACTCGATTTTTATACAAGCCACTTCATTTTATTATCCCTAATCGTAATATCGTTTTTAAATTTATCCCTCCTTTCAAAAAAATCAAACATTAGCATTTCTTCATCATTTTACTACCCTATAAATGACACATTAAATCACGAGGCAACCATGCTACAGAAATACCTTGCCCGATATAATGAAATAGCTAAAATGGGCAGTTTTCAAAAAATTAAAAATATACATTTAAAAATAGCATTGGGAGACACTTCTTCAGCAGTACGAATTATAAAAAATAATTTATTCTTACTGGGTGATATGAAGTTAAATAATAACTCCAACAAATTTGACTCATCATTATACGATGCAATCATATCATTTCAAGAAAGACATGGGATGAAGTTAACAGGAAAAATCAGTTCAAATTTGATAGTTGAACTAAACAGGCCGATTCAATCAATTATTGATCAAATAAAAAGAAATATTGACAGAATAAACAAAATAAATACTCAACAATATGAAAATATTTTTATAGTAAATATTCCAGAATTTATTTTACATGTATATGAAAATGGGCAAATAAAATTCAACATAAAAGTAATAGTTGGAAAATCAATAACACCTACGGTTTCATTTAATGATGATGTTGAATATATTGTTTTCAGTCCCTATTGGAATATACCAAATAGCATTTTAACCAAAGAGATTATTCCAATGATCAAGAAGAATGCAAATTATCTTAAAAGTCATAATATGGAATGGGTAGGGGATAAATTAAGGCAAAGACCAGGGCCAGATAATCCACTAGGATTGATAAAATTTCTTTTCCCTAATCAATATAATATTTATTTACATGACACTCCAATTAAAAGTTTGTTTAATCAGGAGATTCGAACATTTAGTCATGGATGCATACGAATAGAGGAAGCAAAAAAATTAGCCTTGTACATACTAAGAAATGATAGTAATTTGAAAGAGGATAAAATAAATGAAATGATGAACAAGAAAGTTGAAAGATTTGTACCATTGAAAAATCCAATACCAATAAGAATTACTTATTATACCGCATGGGTGAATTACAAAGGACAACTTGAATTACGAAAAGATATCTATCATAAAGATTTCTGAAAAAGAATTAGCAGTTATCTATCTCTTTTAGTAAAATTTCTATTTGGAGAAAATCCTCCAGGTCTTGGAGCAGCGGCTCTCTCTTCTGCCTCTTTTACCACTAATGGTTTTTTACCAAGCGAAACATCATTCAAATGCTCTATGGCATCAAGACCATCTTGCCTATTTTCCATTTCAATAAATGCAAAACCTTTACTTTTACCTGTTTCTTTATCTAAAGCCACTTTAGCCGTAACAACGGGTCCAAATTTTTCAAAAATTTCTTCTAATTCTGCATCATCTAAATCATAAGGCAATCCCGCCACAAATATTTTCATAGTTTTTTCTGTGAAAGTATATAATATTTTTTATCGATGAAAATATTTTAATGATTAATTCTAAAATTTTCGAATATTAATTTAAGGCCTTGTTGTATATTGCATTTAAATAAATATCTTAATTTAAAATAAATAATGAAATGAGTCAACACAACGGTTCTATCGGTGAAATGCATACTAATAAAGGTGTTATTAAATTTGAATTGTATGATGATGATGCTCCCATTACAGTTGAAAACTTTAAAAAACTTATCAATTCAGGCTATTATGATGGACTAATATTTCACAGAGTAATACCCAATTTCATGATTCAAGGAGGTTGTCCTGATGGAACAGGCACTGGAGGCCCTGGTTATTCTATTCCTTGTGAAACGAAAGGAGTTAAACAAATTCATGATACCGGCGTATTTTCGATGGCACACAGAGGACCTAATACAGGTGGGTCTCAATTTTTTATTTGTCACGACAGAGTGAATACAAAACATCTTGATGGTGTGCATACTTGTTTTGGAAAAGTAATTGAAGGAATTGAGGTCGTTGCTAATATTGTAGCAGGAGATAAAATGGAAAAAGTCATTATTTCAAAATAATAATTATTTGACATTAATAATCTAAACCTTCATTGAAGGTTTTTTTTTATTTCATTAACTCCAATAAGAAATGAAAGCTGCTTCACTAAAAGATATTAAAACTTCAATAGAAACAATACCTTACATTGAACTACAATCACTTTGTATTAGGCTATTGAAATTTAAAAAAGAAAACAAGGAACTTATTACCTATATTTTATTTGAAGAAAATAATGAAGAGCTTTATATTGAAAGCGTAAAAAATGAAATAGATGCAGCTTTCATTAGCTTAAATAAAGACAGCCTATACATTGCCAAAAAAAACATTCGAAAAATAATTAGAATCGCAAACAGGTATATTAAATATAGCAGTAAAAACACTACAGAATCAAATATTTTAATACATGTTGTTTATAAAATAAAAGAATCTGGATTAGATCTTACAAAAAGTCAGGCTTTAAATAATATATTCCTTTCAATATTAAAGAGAATTAATAAATCAATTTCTACGATGCATGAGGATCTTCAATATGATATACAAAAACAATTATCTGCGGTTATTTAGTACCAAATATTTATTAAAACAATATTACTTATCTGTAAATTTGTCATATTGAATACAGTTGTATTTTTAAAAATTTATCATTTAGTACTATGATTAATTCAATAAATGAATGTGATAATTTTTTCTTTATCGGAATTGCTGGTACAGGCATGAGTGCCATCGCTCAATATTTATCTGGAATAGGTAAAAATGTGAGTGGTAGTGACCGCTATTTTATCGATGGTGAATATAATGACACTAAAAATAAATTAGAAAAAGAAGGCATAAAATGCTTTTCCCAAAATGGATTAGGTATAACTGAGCATACAAAACTAGTCATTGTTTCTACTGCAATAGAAGATACGGTTCCTGAGGTACAAAAAGCACTTTCATTAAATATTCCTATTATCAAAAGAAGTGATTTGCTCGCTTTAATTGCGGAAAGCAAAAAAACAATTGCGGTAGGAGGTACATCAGGGAAAAGCACCACCAGTGCCATGTTGTTTGATATAATGAACACAGCAAATATGCATCCTAGTATTATCAGTGGAGCAGGACTAATTAGCATAATTAAAGAAGGCAAAATTGGAAATGCTAAAGTTGGACGCGGAGAGTGGTTAATTATTGAAGCAGATGAAAGTGATGGATCCATCGTTAAATATCATCCTGAAATTGGTTTACTACTAAATATTGATAAAGACCATCAGGAGATAGATGAATTATTATCTATTTTTTCAACTTTCAAAAAGAATACCAAAGATTTATTTGTTGTTAATCAATGTAATCTTTTATCTGCAACTTTAAGTGAATCAAGTTCCAATGATTTTTCCTCCGATATTAATATTAATGCTGGGTATATAGCTAATAACTTTGTTCAAACTCAACTCAGCTGTCGTTTTACTATTAACAACTTTCCATTTGAATTACAAACTGTAGGTAAACACAATATGGAAAATGCATTAGCCGCTGTTTCCATTGCAAATCAATTAGGCATTTCTTTAGAACTTTGTGCAAAGGGTATTAAAGAATATGAAGGGATTTACAGGAGACATCAATTGTTGGGCATCAAAAATGGCGTTTACGTAATTGATGATTATGCGCACAATCCAGTAAAGTGTGCTGCATCAATAGAAGCTTGTCAGCACATTGCACCCAAAGTAATTGCCTGGTTTCAACCACATGGTTATGGGCCAACTAGATTTCTTAAAGATGATTTTATTAATGAATTTACAAAAATCCTAAGGAATGAAGATGAAATATGGATGAGTGAGATATTCTATGCTGGAGGTAGTGCGATAAAAGATATATCTTCCAATGACTTAATTAATGAAATAAAAGAAAAAGGCAAAAACGCCTATTTTATTGAAGACAGGAATCAATTATTACAATCAATACAATCACATGTAACCAACAATTGTGTATTATTGTTAATGGGAGCAAGGGATCCAAGTCTTGAGTTTTTCAGTAAAAACATTTGGGAATCTTTATAAATAATTTCAATACCAACGCATGTCAATTTTAATAAAAAATATAAAATGTTTGGTAAATACGCGTACGAACAATGAAATATTACGCGGTAAAGACCTTGCTATACTGCCCTGTATTGAAGATGCTTATGTAATTATTGAAAATGACACAATTGTCGATTATGGAAGAATGATTGATTTGAAAGGCAATATACCAGAAAATTGTATTGATGCTAAAGATCAAATACTCATGCCAACATGGTGTGATAGCCATACACATCTTGTGTTTGCAGGAAGTAGAGAAAGTGAATTTGTAGATAAAATTAATGGATTAAGTTATGCT
>CANICR010000113.1 GCA_947466405.1 Chitinophagaceae bacterium
AAACGTGTAACGGTAACGATTAATAGTAAACCATCTGCTCCTGTAGTAACAAATACTTCAAGATGTGGAACTGGAACAGTAATACTTACAGCAACACTACCTACCAACCCTATTGGAACCGTAGCTTGGTATTCCCTAAGTTCTGGAGGGACCGCCCTTAGCACAGCTGCCAGTTACACTACTGCAAGCATAAGCGCTACAACATCTTATTACGTAGAAGCAAAAACAACAGCAACAGGATGTATCTCTGCTTCAAGATCATTATCCATTGCTACTATAAATACTTTACCTACTGCACCAACTGCAAGTTCAGCTTCAAGATGTGGCAGTGGAACGGTTTCAATTTCAGCAACACCTGGAAATGGACAAACAATTGACTGGTATTCTGCTGCAACCAACGGCACTTTGTTATTAAGCAACTCTACAGGATATACAACCCCCTCTTTAACAACAAATGCAAGTTATTATGCTGCTGCAAAAAATACAACAACTTCATGTCTATCCGCAACAAGAACAACGGTAACGGCTAGTATTATAGCTGTATTAGCAGCGCCTTCATCTCTAATGGGTACCACTACTATTTGTCCTATTGTAGGAACGTTAACATCAGCAAGGTATACAACAGTTGCTGTAACGGGTGCCACATCGTATAGTTGGACTATCCCTTCTGGTGCTGTTATTGACAGTGGAAGTAATGGATTAAAAATAAAAGTACGTTTTGTAACTGCAGGCTCCAATGATAGTATTTATGTACAAGCGAATAATGGCTGTTTGGGTACTAAAAAAGTATTAAAGCTTACTACAACAGGATGTGCAACAACTCCTGTAATTGGCAAAATAAAATATATAGCTTCTAATGAATTACTGAACAGTATTGAAATATCACCTAATCCTACACCCAATTCTTTTAAAATTCATTCGTCATCAATTAATAACGAATCAATTTCTGCTAGGATAATGGATATTCAAGGAAGAACATTGACAAGCTTTAAAACCAACTCAATTGATGGAAATAATTTTGGTGGAGAATTAAAACATGGCATTTATTTTATTGAATTTCGCCAAGGCGAAAATACAAAAACGATTAAGCTGATAAAACTATAATCTAAATAACGTCACTTACGAAAAAGCCCCTAAAATTCTAGGGGCTTTTTAATGATCTCCATAATAGTAAACTATTAATTCGTTTTCTCAAACAACTCTTTCTTTTCAACTTTTTTAATATCACTACTATCATTTATTGTTTTGCTTACTACATCATAAGGACCTGTTACGACTTCTTGTCCTTGTTTTATACCATCTAAAATTTCAATGTAATTAATATCTTGAATTCCTGTTTTTACAGGGTATTTTTTTACTTTCCCATTACTTTCTACAGCAAAAACTACAACTTCCAAATCATCTAAAGACATTGTTGAAGAAGCGGCATTTTCTGTATTGTCTTTTTTTACTTCGTATTGATTGATACCCTCTTTTTCTCTTGTAGTTACCGCATTGATAGGAACGCTTAAAATATTCCTTTGTGTTTTGGTTTGAATATCTGCATTGGCGCTCATTCCTGGTCTAAATGGAAAACTTTTTTTCCCTAATAGATCCATGTAGCTTTCTGGTAAAAGTCTAACATACACTTTGTATTGCGTAACATCATTACTGGCAGATGAAAGACCACTAACAGCAGAAGCGCCATTATTACTGCTTGCAATTTGAGTAACAATTCCTTTAAATTTTCTATCGCTATATGCATCAATTGACACTAATGCACTATCCCCTAGTTTTACTTTTGGAATATCATTTTCTCCAACATCTACCCTTACTTCAATTTTTTCCATATTGGCGATGCGTAACATTTCGGTGCCTATATTAAAACTATTTCCTGCTACTTTTTCTCCTTTCTTAACATTCAATAATGAAACCACACCATCCATTGGGGCTATGATAGACGTTCGTCCTAAATCTTTATTAGCTTTATTTAAATTAGCTTCAGCAGATAGGACATTGGCAGAAGCCCCTTTTATACTTTGTATTCCTGCATTATAATTAGCTTGCGCTGTTTTATGATTTGCATCGGCAATATTAAATTCACTTTTGCTAATCACCTTCTCATCAAATAGTCTTTTCTGTATGTCAAAATTTCGTTCTGCCTGATCTAGCTGTGCTTTCAATGCATCTACGGAAGCTTGCGAATTCGCAACTTGTGCTTTTGTTTGATTAACGCCGAAGCTTGCCTGGTCTCTTTGTATGCTATAAATATCAGCGTATATACGTGCTAGTAATTGACCTTTTTTCACGGTATCCCCTTCCTGAATGGTAAGTTCTGTGATTTCTCCACTTATATCAGGACTCACTTTTACTTCTACTTCTGGATAAATTTTTCCACTGGCACTTACTACTTCAATAATTGTTCTTAATTGTGCTTTTTCTGTAGTCACTTTTATACTTTCTTTTTTTACAAAGACGCCCATTTTAGAAAGTATAAACCATATTGCTGTCAGTGCAACAACAATGATTAAAATCCATTTAGTTTTTTTACTCATACAATTATAATTTTAAACCGGCTCCTTTATAAAACTCTAAAACTTTCATTTTAAAAACATAATCAAACTGATTAATACTGAATTCTAATTTTGCACGTAGTAAGTTATTTTGTGAAGAAATTAAATCGTACATGCTTAAAGCTCCTATATTAAAACGCTTTATTGCAAAATCATAACTTTTCTGATTGGCTTCTACCGATTTTGTACTCGCATTAAACTTTTGCAAAGCTACCATCGCTGCATTATATGCCTGATAAATATCTTGTTTTAACTTTTGATTATCCTGTTCTTTTTGCAACTCTATAGATCTAATATTTAATTTACTTTTTTCATAGTATGTTTTAGCTGAAGCACTATTAAATAAAGGAACACTAATACTAAGCCCAATTGATTTTCTAAAATTATCATTCATCTGAGTATTAAAAGATCCGGGTTTAATATATCCAATAATATCTCCATTGTTAAAAACAGGACTTTGCACGTCATACAAAATTCCATTACCTGCATCTGCCACCAATCCAGTAGATTCATATTTACTGAATGTTTTACTATAAACAGGTCTCTTTGTAAAGGATAAATAATTAGAACTTAAATTGCCAAATGCCCCAAGAGATGGGTATAAACTTCCTTTAGCTGATTGTTTATTTTTTTGTGCTGCCTTTAATTTATACTCATTACCAATTTGCTGTGGAAGATTTTTTATGGCTTGTGTATATACAAAGTCTGGTTGCAAATCAGCAATCGATTCTATGGGTATTGATTCTACCGGGGGTGTTTCATAATCAAATTCTTTATCTGCGTCAATACTCATTAATAATTTTAATGACAGCACCGCTTGTGCAACATTTCCCTTGGCAGAAATTAACGTACCACTATCCACTGCTAACTGCGCTTCTAATTGAGTTGCATTTAATTCAGGCAAAGAGCCTGCTTCAACTAATTTAAGCGTATTATTTAGTTGAAACTGAGATTGATTCACCTGCACAGCTACAATTTTTTCTTGTTCATTGGCTAATAAAATTTGCAGGTATGCATTAGCGGTAGATAATGCTATATCGCTTTTTATTTTATTCACCTCAGCCATAGCTGCCATTAATGACCATTGATTAGCCGCTATTAAATTTCTTTTACTGAAAAAATTAAAGATGTCTGCGCTAGATTGCAATTGCATTCCTGCGGATAAATAATTTTCCGTTACACGGCTAAATGTTGTGGGATCTTGATTGTTTCCACTATTGTACGCCGTACTTCCTCCAAAAGAAAAATTTGGGTACTGCGACAATTTGCTTTGTTTAAATGTTAAGGCCGATAATTGGGATTGAATTTGACTTTGTCGTACAGTAATATTATTGTTTATGGCAAATTCTACACAGGTTTTTAGGTTCCATTTTTCCTGGGCAGTTATTTTTACTGAAATAAAAATAAACACAAATAAAAGCTTGGAAAATAATCGCATAGGCAAAATTATGACATTAGTCCTTAAATTTCAATATTAATACAGATAATAGAAATGTGTATTTTAAATAACGAAAATCATATAATATATTGATTATTACACCAAAAACATATTATTTTTATACTTAAATCAAATGGCTATTTTGATTGTATACCCACTTTTTTCTTTCTTGTATTTCATAAAAAAAATGTAAGTTTGTTATTCGGAGATAAAGACAATCTACAAATTAATAAACTAAAATAAAATGAAAAAAATCAGTTTACTATTATTTGCATTTACAATGTTTATGAGTGCAAGTTTTGCGCAATCAAGAAAAATGACCGAATGGTCTGAAATGAATGATTTTCACAAAGTGTTTGATCAAATGTATCAGTATAGCAAGGGCAATGGCAGACTTTGTCTTTTAAAAGAAAATTCTATGATGATTTACAGTGCTTCAAAAATGTTGCATGAGTCACAAATACCAGCAAACTATGCTATTAAGGAAACAAGAGAAAATTTAGATTACTTATTAAGCAAATGCGCAGAATTGGATGGTCAGGTAAGTGGCCGTGCTTCTAACGCAAAAATAAAAGCACTTTTAGAGGAAGCGAAAGAATTAGTTCGCAAGATTGAAGTGGATAACAACAAATCAAAAAAATAAAATTTTCATACACTATTTAAAAGTCGCTTTATTTTAAAGCGACTTTTTTTATTAACACGAATTGAATAACTTATTTAGTCTTTTTATTTTCAAGTAACTACTTTCGTTTTGTATTGGTTTCCGATGTTCGGAATTAATAGGGAAGTCCGGTGTAAGTCCGGCACTATCCCCGTAGCTGTAAGCTCTAACAATTGTTCATTCTACAAGCCACTGTATAATTCATATGGGAAGGCGATGAACTAAGAGTAAGTCAGAAGACCTGCCACTACCAATTTATTCATCCATAAGCTTTCGGGAGAAAGGCTTGAGATGTAAAGTGTACATGCATTTTATATTTCTACTAGATGCAGGTTTAATATAGCCCGCATTTATTTTCTCGGAGGCAATAAAATCTTCTAAAAATGAAAAAGAAAATTTTTATTGCTGCTGTCCTATTCATTTACTCAAATGTAAAGGCACAAGACAATGCTCAAAACCTAAGTGAAGTTGTTGTAACGTCAAACAAATACCCAATTAAAACTTCATCAACGGGTAAAGTTGTTACTGTTATTACAAGAGAACAATTAGAAAAAAGTGGTGGCAAAGATTTATCACAAGTGCTCACCGAACAATGTGGCCTATCTATCAATGGAGCCAATAGTAATCTAGGAAAAGATAAAGGTGTTTATTTGCGTGGGGCAAAAGTAGATCACACACTAATCATGCTTGATGGTGTTCCTTTATACGATCCTGCTGGCATTGGAAGTAATTTTGATATTCGATTACTTACTATTGACAACATTGAAAGAGTTGAAATCTTAAAAGGTAGTCAGTCTACATTATATGGATCCGATGCAATGGCAGGAGTCATCAATATCATTACGAAAAAATATTCTAAAAAAGGATCGAGTTCAAATGGCATGATAAGTTACGGTAGCTTTCAAACGTCACATGCTAATGTATCTCTTTATCAGCATAAAGAAAAAATTGATTATGCCGTTAACTTTTCTATGCTAAATACTAAAGGAATAAATGAAACAGTTGACACCATTCAAGGCGAGCATGCAACTGATAAAGATGGATATGAGCAAATCAATGCGTATTCGTCTCTTACATACAAGCCCAATAAGAATATCCTCATTCAGCCTTACTTACGTTTTTCTACCTTTAACCAACAATATGATCAGGGAGCCTTTGTTGACGAATTAGATCTAACCAATACAAATACCAATATACAAAGTGGTTTTAAAAACGAGTTTTTGTTTGGCAAATCCCGCTTAACTTTTTTATATAA
>CANICR010000114.1 GCA_947466405.1 Chitinophagaceae bacterium
GAAGAGCAAGAGGAAAAAATGTAATGATGAGCAATGATGAAAGAGAAAATACATTAAATCAACTTTTAGTAGAGATGGATGGGTTTGGAACTGATTTAGGAATTATCATTCTTGCAGCAACGAATAGACCAGACGTATTAGACAACGCTTTGTTAAGGCCAGGTCGTTTTGATAGACAAATCACAATTGATCGACCAGATTTAGTTGGACGAGAAGCTATTTTTAAAGTTCATTTGTTACCAATTAAAACATCGCAGAAACTAGATGTACATAAGTTAGCAGAACAAACACCAGGATTTGCAGGAGCAGATATCGCCAATGTATGTAACGAAGCCGCTTTGATTGCAGCAAGAAAAAATAAAGAGGCTGTAGATATGAGTGATTTTCAAGATGCTATAGATAGAGTGATTGGCGGTTTAGAAAAGAAAAATAAAATCATATCCCCAGAAGAAAAAGAGATTATTGCCTACCACGAAGCAGGACACGCAATATGTGGGTGGTATTTAGAACATGCTTACCCATTGTTAAAAGTCACCATCGTGCCAAGAGGAAGTGCAGCACTTGGGTATGCTCAATACACACCAAAAGAACAATACTTATACAACACTGATCAATTGACTGATCAAATTTGTATGACGCTGGGCGGAAGGGCCAGTGAAGATATTTTCTTTGGAAAAATAAGCACCGGTGCAAGTAATGACTTACAGCAAATAACTAAAATTGCGTATAGTATGGTTACGGTATATGGTATGAATGATAAAGTAGGTAACATTAGTTTTTATGATCCGGCTCAAGAAAATTATTTTACAAAACCATATAGCGAAGAAACCGGAAAAATGATAGATCAAGAAGTAAGAAAACTAATTGACGAAGCTTATATCAAGACAAAAAATCTGCTTATTGAAAAGAAGGCTGATGTAGAAAAACTTGCAAAAGAGTTATTGGTGAAAGAGGTTTTATTTAAAAGCGATGTGGAGCTTTTAATTGGAAAAAGGCCTTTTGAAGAGAAAAAAATATTAGATGTAGAAGAAGTGGAAAAAATAGAAGAACCTAAAACTACTTCAGAAGAAAGTACGACTATAAATCCAACTCATGAATAAAATAAATTTCTATGGCAACGAGTATCGCTAAAGAAAATATTTTAAGAAAAATTAGGCAGGCACTGAGAAATCCGGTGCCTTTGCCTTTTTCGGAAACAGAACATGGTGCGCCTATTTTTATAAAGTCGCCAGAAGAAGACCTCGTTTTGTTTGCAGAAACTTTTAATAAATTACAAGGAAACTTTTCTTATTGTACCAATATAGAAGATTTAAAAAACCAATTAGCTCAATTATTTATTCAAAGAGCATGGTCAAGTATTTACTGTATTGAAAATCCATATTTACAAATTCTACAAGAATTAAAGATTCAAACAGCAACTGATTTATCTTCATGTGACGTATCAATTACGGGCTGCGAATATTTAGTAGCAAGGACAGGAACAATTGTTATGAGTAGTGCACAATCAAGCGGAAGAACCACAAGTGTTTATGCACCTATTCATATTTGTATTGCTTTTACTAATCAGCTGGTGTATGACCTGAAAGACTCTTTAAGTAATTTAAAAGGCAAATACGAACGGTGTTTACCATCTATGATTACTTTTGCGAGTGGTCCAAGCAGAACAGCAGATATTGAAAAAACATTGGTTACAGGAGTTCATGGACCTAAAGAAGTATTTTGTTTTTTAATTGAATCTTAATTAATTTCTATAAATGAATACTGCTAAAAATATTTATTTTCTTTCTGATTTTCATTTAGGTGCGCCAGACAATGCCAGTAGTCTTATCAGAGAAAAGAAAATCATTTCCTTTCTGGATGAAATAAAGAAAGACGCTTCAGCAATTTTTATTCTAGGCGATTTGTTCGACTTTTGGTTTGAATACAAATATGTTGTTCCTAAAGGTTACGTTAGAATTCTTGGGAAGTTGGCAGAAATAACAGACAGCGGTATTCCAATAAAATTTTTTACGGGCAATCACGATATGTGGATGAAAGATTATTTTCAAAACGAAATGAACATTTCAGTATATCACGAACCTGCGTCATTCGAATTTAATGGTAAAATGTTTTTAATTGGTCATGGCGATGGTCTTGGACCGGGTGACAAAGGATATAAATTTTTAAAGAAAATTTTTAGAAATAAAATGGCTCAAGCTCTATTTGGCATAATTCCTCCCGCAATTGGAATAGGGTTGGCCAATTACTTTAGCAAAAAAAGCAGGGCACAGACAGGAATTAATAACGAAATTTTTACCGGCGATGACAATGAATGGTTAGTACAATATTGTAAAGAAAGATTAAAGTCGTCTTATTTTGATTATTTCATTTTCGGACATAGACACTTACCATTAAATATCCAATTGACCGAAACGAGCAACTATGTTAATTTAGGTGATTGGATTCAGTATAATAGCTATGCCGTATTTGATGGAAATTCTTTAACCTTAGATTATTATAAAAACCAGTGAAGATAAGTGCACTATATATTTTCATGTTTATTCTCTTTCTAACAAGCGCTTGTATTGCTGTTGCTCAAAATACAACGACAAGTGATGTTCAAAAAAATAAAGTTGAATCCTTTGAATTAATCAATAAAATAATTGGAGATTTTAAGTATATGAATATTGATGGGATGAACAATATTTATGTTATCACCAGTGATAATCATCTTAAAAAATTAAATGAACAGGGCGATTCGATTTCAGTATTTAATGACATTATCAAATACGGACCACCTACTTTTTTAGACGTTAATAATCCGCTTAAGCCATTGGTTTATTATAAAAATTATTCTATCAT
This sequence comes from Chitinophagaceae bacterium, assembly GCA_947466405.1. Taxonomy (GTDB): domain Bacteria; phylum Bacteroidota; class Bacteroidia; order Chitinophagales; family Chitinophagaceae; genus Ferruginibacter. The sequence continues at coordinate 2,842 of CANICR010000114.1, forward strand.
TGTCATACTGGATCAGTTTTTACAATTTAGCAACAGTATGAATCTTAGAAATAAAAATATTTCCAATGTTCGAATTATAGCAGGCGCTTATGACAATAACATTTGGATATTTGATGAGCAGGATTCTAAAATAAAAAAGTTAGATAATAATTTGCAATTACTAAATGAAAGTAATGATCTTCGGATTTTAACAGGTAAATCGCCTAGCCCCAATCAACTATTTGACTATAATAAGCAGCTGTATCTTTATGATAAAAAAAACGGATTTTATATCTTTGATTATTATGGAGGGTATAAAAACAATTTACCATTTCTTAATTGGGAAAATACTGCTATAACCAACAATACACTTTATGGCTTTACAAAAAACATATTACACACGTACGACTTGCAATCATTTCATTTAAAAGACATACAATTGCCTGATTTTTTTATTGAAAGTAAATCAATAAAAGCAATCAATGGAAAATTGTATTTACTTAAAAAAGACGGAATTGAAGTTTACACAATAAAATAATTTTATGATACTCATAGATACTTTTATTTTAAACAATAATATCAACAATCTTATCATTGTTTTTAGTCTCATTGTATTTGTATCTTTTACAAGAAGAATTTTATCTAGGTATATTGCCTCTCTACTCTTTATTCCAATCAAAAAAAAGTGGAAGTCTGTAGAAAAAAATGAATTCATTAATTTAATTATCAATCCGCTGGCTTCTTTTTTAGCAGTATTGATATCCGTTATAATAATTGACAATCTGGTATTTCCTGAATCATGGAAAATCAGTATTTATGGCATTTCGTTCAGGGCTATACTCCACAAATTGGGCATTTGCATTACCCTGCTTTTTTTCATCTGGATAGTACAAAGTTTTATAGATTTTATTGCGTTGGTATTGGATATAAATGCTAAACAAACGAAGGATAAAAGCGATGATCAGGTAATTGTGTTCTTTAGAGACTTTTTTAAAGTGATTGCCTATATCGCGGGTGTTTTATTAATTCTAAAAGCAGGCTTTGATGTAAATATTGGTTCTGTTTTTACAGGACTAAGTATCGTGGGTGCTGCATTGGCTTTAGCTGCAAAAGAAAGTATCGAAAATCTGATTGCTTCATTTATAATATTTTTCGATAAACCATTTTATACAGGTGATATTGTAAAAGTAAATACGATAAATGGCACTATTGAAAACATTGGCCTGCGAAGTACTAGAATCAGAACAATTGATCAAACCTTGGTAACTGTTCCAAACAAGCAAATGGTTGATTCTGTAGTAGATAACTGGAGCATGCGAAATGGCAGAAGAGCCGAAATAAACATTGAACTAGACAACAGTACTTCTACATTATTAATTGAACACTTAATCCGTGATGTTAAATTATATCTTGAAGAAAAAAGTCCAACAATTATTTCATTTTCAGTATTCCTTTCTGATTATAATAAAAATGCATTAATTGTAAATATCACGTTTCAAACAACATCGCTTTCGATAGATGATTTTGCCAAACTGAAACAAGAAGTAAATCTTCAAATAAAGTTTTTAATTGAAGACCATAAAATTAAATTAGGAAAAGCGGATACTGAAAAATAACATTCGGCAAGAATGTATTATTTGATTAATTCTATTAAATCATTTTCCCAGCTACCACTTTTACCATATTCTACTACCCTCCCCACTTCTTTACCTTCTTTCATCACAATAATGGTAGGTACATTGGTAATATTAAATATTGAAGAAAGATTTCCAATAGATTTTTTTTCTCTGTCTACTCCAAAAAAAGAAATGCTTGAATCAGGCAAACCACTCAATTCCTGCAATTTAAAAAATCGGGGTAAAATAAACTGAGTATCATCGCACCAAGAACCTCCAAAAATCATAAAAGTAAATTTTTTTCTCGCTGCTTCCATGGCTGTTACAATAGACAAATTTGCATTATACTCATTTTGATTTTGTTTATACCATATAATGGAAGGTTCATTTTGTAGCAGGTATTTCGTAATCATCCCTTTATAAATAGTTACCTCGTTATTTTTCGGATCTGGAAAAGTAGTATACGTAGTTTGAGCGATTGAATGATTGAGTAATAAAAAAATAAAAATGGATAGTGCAGTTCTTTTCATTGAGTACATGATTTATAACCCCGATTTCAATTCGTGCAGAAAAGATTTTAAGTTTTTCAACGCTTCTATTGATTCGAATTTCTTATCAGCATTTTTATTTTTCTTTAAAAATTCTTTAGCTCCTTCGATGGTAAATTTCCGCTCCCTTAATAAGCTATAAATCAATTTTAAGTTTTTAATATCTTCCGGCCTGAACAATCTATCCCCTTTACCATTTTTTTTAGGTTTTAAGATATCAAATTCATTTTCCCAGAATCGGATTAATGAATGATTTACTTTAAACATTTCAGTTACAGCACCAATACTATAATATCTTCTAGAAAACAATGCCTCATCATCCGGGATGTCTATTAATTCAACACCGGCAGCCATATCACTAAGCTTCATTCTTCCCCTAACTGATTTACGTGGTTCACTTTGTACTTTAGAAGTCGGTTTTGCAATTAAATCAATATCAATAGGCTCTTCTTGTATAATATTATTAATAGAAGGCGGTGTTAGCTTTTTTTCTGCAGGATTTATTTGCTCTTCAGAAAAATCAAAATCAAAAGCGGTTTGTTTTGCTTTCATACTACTGAAATTTAAAATATCGTACTAAAGTTAATCAAAACTTTTTGCACTTCCTTTTGCAGCAAGCTTTAGTAAAAGATCATATTGTGCTGCATTTAAGTCATTGTAAAAAAAATAAACAGGGTCTACTTCATGGCCATTAATATGTACTTCGTAATGGCAATGAGGACCCGTACTTTTTCCTGTACTGCCAACCCAGCCAATAATTTCACCTCTAGTGACCGTTTGACCACTGTGCACTTTTATTTTTACCATATGACCATATAGAGTTTCATACCCGTAGCCATGATTTATAACCACATGATTGC
>CANICR010000115.1 GCA_947466405.1 Chitinophagaceae bacterium
AATTCTTTGTAGAAGTGTTAGTGTATTTTGTTTGGTATAAAGATTGGTATCTTTTGTCATAATAAGTATTTATACCTTCATCCATCCAAGGATGATCTCTTTCATTGCTAGCCAATATACCATAAAACCAATTGTGCCCAATTTCATGATTGATTACTTCATTTAACTCATCAGCATCGAATGTTTTTTCGATATATGCGATAGTTGGATATTCCATCCCTCCATTTGCATCTCTTAAGCTTTCTACAATAGATAATGTATTGTAGGGGTACTCGCCAATCCAATTGCTTTTTGAAATGACTGCTTGCTTCATATATTGTAATACTTTACTCCACTTATTTACACTATCTGAATAGTGATAAGCATATAAGTCAATTATCTTTGATTGTAATTGAAGGGTATCGTGTTCAACAATAAAATGTGTATCTGCAAACCAGGCAAAATCATGAATATTATTTTGAGAAAATTGTATTGTCTTCATTTTTTCACCAACGATAGAATCAATTACCATACCTGTTGCCGCAACAATGTATTCTTTAGGCAGCTTAATACTAACGGTATAATTTCCAAATTCACTATAGAATTCTCCTTGGTCTAAATAAGGCATTTCATGCCAGCCGTAATGGTCATATACAGCAGGTTTCGGATACCATTGTGTTATTTGAAAAGAGTTTTTTAAATACCCGCCTCTAGAGAAATTATATGGAATCTTTTCATGGAAAGGCGTTTTAATAGTAACTGCCGCCCCTGGTAGCAATGGTGCTGGTAATTGTATTTTGATAATATCTTCATAACCTGCTTTATTTTCGTATGTAGCAGTTAGGTTGTTTATTTTAAAATCAAGGTGATCAATTTGGCCTTTTTTTTCTTCGTTAGAAAAATAAAAATCAGTATTTCCATTCTCAAGCTCTTGATTGCAAAAAGCGCTTCGGTCATTTTTGTAAGCATTTGCCCAAAGATGAAACCATATAAATTGTAGTGTATCTGCCGAATTATTTGTATAATCTATCGAAATTTCCCCGTCTAGTGTTTTTGCTTGATCATCAAGCTTTACATTTATTTTATAATCAACTTGTTGTTGCCAATATGAAGTATGTTGAGAACAAGCTAATAAGCTGATGGTAAGGAATAATATGAAGAGAGAAAATGATTTCAACTTAGCATGGTTTTTTTAAACATAGAACAGATTACTTCCCTGTTCCAGACATAATTATTTTTAAGGTGTGTATCATTATTTTAAAATCAAGAGCTAAAGATACATTTTCAACATATAATAAATCAAAGGGCATTCTTTCAATCATTTCTTCAATAGAGGAAGCATACCCGTATTTCACCATACCCCAACTAGTAATTCCAGGTTTTACTTTGAAAATGTATTTATATTCAGGGTGTTTTTTTACAATTTGATCAATATAATATTTCCTTTCTGGACGCGGCCCGACGATACTCATTTCTCCTTTTAATACATTCCACATTTGAGGCAATTCATCTAACCTCCATTTTCTCATAATTTTCCCCCAAGGCGTAATTCGTTTGTCATTCATACTACTTAATTGTGGTCCATTTATTTCAGCATTTAAATACATGGATCTAAATTTATACATTTTAAAAGGTTTGCCTTTATAGCCTATTCTTTGCTGACTGAAAAATACAGGTCCTTTTGAGGAAAATAATACCTTAATCGAGATGTATAATATTAATGGAGATAATACAATCAACAAAACTATTGCTAATGTTATATCTAAAATCCTTTTAAAATTTTGTTGCCATGATGGTAATATGCCAGAATGAAGGTCTATCAATGGAACGCCGATTACATTATCAGTTTGTAAGGCACCACTGATAATATCCAAAGTGTCAGGTGTGATTTTAATGTTTACTTCTTTATCGCTTAGTAACTGAAGTATTAATGTAATAAGCGATCTCTCATTTTTCTCAACAGTTATAATAACTTCTTCTATTTTTTCCTGTTCAATTATTGTTGAAAGATCTAATAGGGAATAGCTAGTATTTATACCTTCACCTAAAAAAATATTTTTATTTTTTTCTTCAATATTAATAAATCCAACAAATCGATATCCTGAATTTTCTTTTGAAAGTGTAAGTTCCTTATAAAATGTGCTGGCTTTTTCTTCTGTTCCAATAATTAAAGTGTTAAAGAAAACATGATGGCGCCTTACTTGCTTTTTGGTGTAGGTAAGAAATAATAGTCTTGAAAAAGACAAGAGCAATAAATTGGGAATTAACAAACTAAAAAACTCAAGATAGTAGAACTGATTATTGGTTTGAGGGTTCTTTAAAATAAAAAAGAATAATAACAATAGGCATCCAATCAAACAAACTAAAAACAATCGTAAAAGCTCTGCCAATCTTGATCTGTGATATAAAGAATTATAAGCGCCGCTTAGGAAATGTAAACAAATCCACCCGCCTGAATAAAGAATTAGCCCAAGATAAAATCCAGTAGGTATACTAAAAGGGTATTGATAAATAATGGTTCTTAAATAATAAAAAGCCAACCAGGTAAACAGGCAAATGACAAAATCACATAGGATATACCAGCTAATATTTATTCTTGGTTGATTCATTGTACAATTCTAAAAATAAAAATATTATTGGTGCTGTTTACCATTGATTTTATCAAGAATCAAATGTGCGACTTCCATAGCCCTGAAACCATCAATTATGGTAACTGGGGTTTCTGTATTGTTAATAATTGCTGATTTAAATGCCTCTAGTTCTAATTTAATCGAATTAACAGTTTCGATAGGAGGATTGGAAATTCCAATTGTCTTTATGCCATTATTAGTTTCTATGTCAAAAGAAAAATCGTTTTTATCATCGGCTTGATTCAATCTGATGATTTCTGTTTTCTTATCTAAAAAATCAATACCTATATAGGCATCTTTTTGAAACAATCGAATCTTTCTCATTTTTTTAAGCGAAATTCTGCTACTAGTTAAATTAGCAACACAACCGTTATCGAATTCGATTCTAACATTGGCAATATCAGGGGTATCGCTCATTACCGCCACTCCATTTGCAGAAATATAATTTACGTTGCTTTTTACAAGAGTAAGAATAATATCGATGTCATGAATCATTAGATCGAGAATAACACTCACATCGGTACCTCTTGGATTAAATTCAGCCAATCGGTGCACTTCAATAAACATTGGTTCTAATTGATAATCTTTCAATGCAAGAAATGCCGGATTAAATCGTTCAACGTGGCCCACTTGGAATTTCAAATTAGACTCTTTAGCAAGTTTTACGAGTGCTCTTGCTTCTTCCATAGTATTGGCCAATGGCTTTTCAACAAATACATGCTTGCCTTTTTTTAAGGCCATTTCGCATAAATCAAAATGGTTTATTGTAGGAGCAATAATATCTACCGCATCACATTGATCAATCAGATTTTCGGCGTTTTCAAATCGTGGTATATTATATTTTTCTATAACTATTTTCGCATTTTCGTCATTGGGATCAAAGAAGCCAATGATTTTTACGTCTTCAATCTCTTCCCAGTTGTTTAAGTGAAATTTACCTAAATGTCCAGCACCGAAAATTGCAATTTTTAGCATTAATGTATTTTGAATTTAATAAGAATGTTGGATTCGATTATTTTGTTTCTTCCCAGAAACCCATTTTTCCAAATTTTTCAATTCGGTCTTCAACTCTTTTTTGCGGGGATGTTTTCTCTAATTCATTAATCATAGGAATCAGATATTTCTTCAGGTTATTTGCAGATTCTTCATAATCCCAATGAGCGCCACCTAGTGGTTCAGGAATCACTTCGTCAACAAGACCAAATTTCATCATATCGGTGCCGGTTAAACGCAATTGTTCAGCTGCAACTTCTTTTTTATCCCAGCTACGCCATAAGATACTACTACAACTTTCTGGAGAAATAACGGTATACCAAGTATTCTCCATCATCACCACTTTATCACCTACTCCTATTCCTAAAGCACCACCACTGGCACCTTCGCCAATAATTACACAAATAACCGGAACTTTGAGACTAATCATTTCGTAAATATTTCGGGCTATGGCTTCTCCTTGTCCACGCTCTTCAGCTTCTAATCCTGGATAAGCACCAGGGGTATCGATTAGTGTAATAATCGGTTTGTTGAATTTTTCGGCTAGTTTCATTAATCGTAAAGCTTTACGATACCCTTCAGGGTTAGCCATACCAAAATTTCTATATTGTCGTGTTTTAGTATTATTTCCTTTTTGTTGACCAATAATCATAACTGTTTTATCCCCTAATTCAGCAAATCCACCAACCATAGCTTTATCATCTTTGAAATTTCTGTCGCCATGAAGTTCAATAAAGTTGGTACACATTTTTTCGATATAATTTAATGTGTAGGGTCTATCAGGGTGTCTGCTTAGTTGCACACGATTCCAGGGTGTTAAATTATTAGTCAATTCCTTTTTAGCGTCAAGAATCTTTTTTTCTAAAGACAAGATAGTATCCGACATATCTGTTTTACTATTTTCCTGAGTGACTTTCAGCTTTTCAATTTGATCGTAAAGATCTTTTATGGGTTTTTCTATTTCTAGAAACTGTCTGTCTTTTAGTTCAATCATTGCAGTTGTATTGTATTATAAAAAATTAAAATTAACCAACTTTAGCGCAAAAATAGTTTATACATCTTTTTAATAAAAGTTTTGTTTTTAAAAACTAAAAATACCTATCTTTGCCGTCCTTAAAATTCATATTTTCAATATTTGTTTTAAGTAAAGTAAAAAGTAGGATCGGTAGTTCAGTTGGTTAGAATGCTGCCCTGTCACGGCAGAGGTCGCGGGTTCGAGTCCCGTCCGGTCCGCCAGATGGCTGTCTCACACAGTCTCAAAGCGTGTAAATCCTTGATTTTACACGCTTTTTTGTTTCAGGTCTGTCTCATTATGTCTCAATTTGTCTCATGTTTTGGTTGCTAACTGGTTACCCCTTTTCAGAAATCAAAAAATGGGTAACCAGTGTTGGACAATTTGAGACGCTATGAGACTGAAAAACAATGAATTATCTCTTGCTTTACGATGTTTGGTATGTATTTTTGTAATCAAAATGGGGGCGATTTAAATCAATCGCCATGTCAGCAAAAACATCGTACGGATTAACCTTTTACATTAATCGTACAAAACAAAAAAAGAACGGTGAATGTCCTGTAATGCTTCGCATTAATATCAACGGACAAAGAGTCGTTTTACAAACAAAAAGGTATCTCTTTCCTCAAGACTGGGATACAAACCGCTACCAAATGAAAGGTAGAACCACGGAAGCACGTGTGTTCAACGACTACCTCGAAGTGTTGCGGATGAAAGCTCACCAAAAATACAATGAGCTTTTAAGTTTAAACGACAATGTCACTCCGCAGATGCTGCGTGATGCCATTTTAGGCATTAATACAGCAAAAGCGAAGATGATCATTGCAGATGTATGGGAAGAACATGTCCAACGGCTTAAAAAGCTTATTGGCAAGGAAAACTCCTATACAACCTATCAGAAGTACAACACAGCAAAAAATCATTTCGGGACATTTTTGCAGCAGTACTATCGTGTCAATGATATATCCGTTAAATCAGTGGATTATCAAATGATACAGCAGTACAGTTTGTACCTGAAAACGGAAAAAAACTGTAACCACAACACAGCTACTAAATTTTTGCAGATGCTTAAAAGAATTACAAGCACTTGTATTAAAAATGGCTGGTTGTTGAAGGATCCATTTTCATCCATTCGATTAACATTGAAGGAACTGGACAGGCCTTACCTCACAAAAGAGGAAT
>CANICR010000116.1 GCA_947466405.1 Chitinophagaceae bacterium
GCCATTCATCAAGCGATGGATTGTTTGGCAGTAGCCTTACAGCAATACCCTGGAAGAAAATAATCTTACTTTGCACCAGGGGGACAGTTTGCCCTTAAATAATTTGAATATAGAGTAGACAGATGTACTGATGTGCCAACGCCTTCCCTTATACTATGTGTGCGATTAGGATACTCCATGAATTGAAATTGTTTGTTGTATTTTATCAACTCACTTAGCAAGGCTTCCGAATTACTATAGTGAACATTATCATCACCACTACCATGCACTAATAGTAAATTACCTTTCAAATTTTTAGCATAATTAATGGCCGATCCTTTAATATAATCTTCCATATTCTCTTGTGGTAAACCCATGTATCGTTCTGTATAAATATTGTCATAATACAATAAATTAGTTACAGGTGCAATAGAAATACCCGTTTGAAAAAGCTCAGGAAATTGAAATAGTAAATGTAGTGTGGATGAGCCACCTCCACTCCAACCCCATACGGCAACTCGTTCTTTATCAATGTATGGGTTCTCTAATATTTTTTTAATACCCATTGCCATATCTCGAATATTGATTTGTCCGTTTCTTCTATAAATAGATTTTCTCCAAGCAGCTCCCCTTAAGGAGGGCGTTCCTCTATTATCGATAGCAACCTGAATGTACCCATCATCAGTCATGCTACCATTGTATAAAAAATTATCATGATTACCATAAACATCTTCAACAGTACTTGCTCCAGACTCACCATACACGTAAAATACTAAAGGGTATTTTTTATTCGGATTGAAGTTTTTGGGTTTATTAATCCATGCATCCAATAATATATTATCAAAGGTTTGAACTTTAATATATTCTACATGAATGCTTGTATCAATTTTTATATTTTTAGCAATACTTTTATCCGAAGAAAATGGTCGCGCATCCGGAAGTGACATCCATTCAGAGACCTCGGGGGTATTGTAATTACTGAAAACGTGATGAGCTATTTTCGCATTAGGTGAAATGATATAATTGTGAGTGCCTTTTAATTTATTAGAACCAACTAATTCCGCAACTTCCTCTTTTCCTGATTTGGAATTATTGATATGAACCCTATACAAATATAATTGTGTTGCATTATTAGGTGAGGCAGTGAAATAAACATAATTATTAACTTCATCTACCGCTTTTAATTGTCCGATATCATAATCTCCTGGAGTGATCAGTGTAATGTTTTTTCCATCTTTGCTGATTTTATAAATATGTCGCCACCCATCTTTTTCGCTTATCCACAAAAAATCTTGCTTATTATTTACCCAATTCCAACCAGAAGGATCTTCGGCATTTAAATCAACCCATGCATCATCGTTTTCAGCCCAAAATGATTTTGCATTACCATCAATTGTATTACAATAGATCAATTTGCTTTCTTGTTGTTTTCTATCCAATTGTTGAACAATCAATTCATTTGCATCACTCCATTCCATTCGTGGAAGATAATGCTGACGGGAGTCTCCTTCTATTTTCATCCATTTTACCATACTATTAGACAATGAAACAACCCCAATTCTTACAGGTGAAGGTGATTCTCCTGCTTTTGGATATTCAACAGGAATTATTTTTGAATACACAGAATCCGTACTATTTAGCATATAGAAATCGCGCGTTTTGGTAGCATCCACTTGCCAAAAAGCAATTTGCCGGCTATCCGCTGACCACCTGAAACCATCTCTACAACCAAATTCTTCTTCATACACCCAATCAAAAGTGCCATTGATTAATTTTCTGGTACCATCCGTGGTCAACTTATGAATGATTCCAGTATTAACATCCTCTGAAAAAATATTATGATCACTCACATAAGCAACATTTTTAGAGTCTGGAGAAAATTTTGCAAACAACAGAGATTGAGCAGTAAGTCCCTTTCCTAATTGGTGTAATTTATTTTTTACAAGATCTAAAACCCAATAATCACCCCTGGTATTATATCTCCAAACTTTGGCACTGTTAACAAACAATAATAATTTAGTATTATCAGCATTAAAATCAAAGGATTCTACATCTAAAGCTATACTGGATCCAGTAGGAAAAAATGATTCTTTTTTTACAATGATTTTTTGTTGATCATTTCTAGGGTCAACTTTTACTAAATTCCCCTCCTCCATTTTCATATATGCTACACCATCTTTGGTCCATTTAACCACTCTCTTTTGAGCAAAAGAAAACTGATTAAAAATTACAAATACCACTATCAAAAAATAGCTTACCACACTTTTCATATTGATAAATAATAATTTCTTCATAATCAATAATAATTTTGATTTAATTAAAAGCTAAAATAAGCAATAAGTAAATGAGAATTTCGTAAACTAGTACAAAAAGAAACTTAAATTTGTAATACTACAATCAATATGCAAAAAGAAAAGCTTCGTTTGGACAAATACCTCTGGTCAATCCGGATATTTAAAACGAGAACACTTGCATCAGCTGCCTGTGAGAAAGGCAAAGTGAAATATAAAGGAGAAAATGCAAAAGCCTCCAAAAATGTAACTTTAGATGATGAATACGAAATAAAAACACTCCATAAAAAATGGGTTATTAAAGTAAAGGAGTTATTATATAATAGAGTACAATATACTGAAGCATTAAATTATTATACAGATATTACTCCTTTGGAGGAAATGGAAAGAATTCAATTTGAATCGGCCACTTTTAACACTGGAAAAAGAATGAGTAAGATTGGTAGACCAACCAAAAAAAACAAAAGAGACTTGGATAGTTTTTTAGAGCACTGAGTAATGAAATTAATAAATAGTTTAACCTTTTTTCAAAATCAAATTAAGAATGATGAATATTGACATAATTACTGTTGTGCCTGATTTATTAAACGGACCCTTTTCACATTCAATTATGAAACGAGCTCAAGAAAAAGGATTGTTGTCAGTAAATGTTATAAACTTAAGAGAACACACCATCTATGCAAGAGCTCAGGTAGATGATTACCCTTTTGGTGGTGGCGCAGGCATGGTAATTATGATAGAGCCGTTAGTAAATGCAGTTGAATCATTAAAAAAAACAAAAGAATATGATGAGGTCATTTTTTTAACTCCTGATGGACAGCCTTTTAATCAGAAAATGGCAAATACTTTATCACTTAAAAAAAACCTTCTGCTAATTTGTGGTCATTATAAAGGAATAGACCACCGATTCAGGGACCATTTTATAACCAAAGAAATTTCTATTGGAGATTATGTAATTAGTGGTGGTGAATTAGCTGCTGCAATAATTACTGATGCAATAGGTAGATTAATTCCAGGCGTATTAAATGATGAGACTTCCGCATTAAGCGATTCTTTTCAGGATAATTTATTAGCACCACCCGTATACACAAGGCCAGAAGAATTTAGAGGATGGAAGGTTCCCGAAATATTAATGAGTGGAAATCATAAATTAATCGAAGAATGGAGAATAACTCAATCACTTGAAAGAACCAAAGAAAGGAGACCTGATTTATTAGACTAATTTTTTCTTACCCATACATATTCTGCAAAGCCCAATATATCCCAGAAAATATTTCCTTCGATTTTTTTTCCTTTTATTATATACGTTAAGAGCCTAAATGGCATTGCTACGATAAACCAAATATTTCTTCTAGTTCCCCCTTTTAATACACTACAGTTATTGTCTTGAAATAATTTTGTTAGCTCTTTAACAGAATAAACCCTGACATGAGAAGGGTCATCTTTAAAATTTAAAGAACCATGCATAGATGGAAGTTTTGTACTTTTTATTCCAGGATATTCAATATATAAATATCCACCTGAAACAAGCTTTGGCAATAGTTTTTTTATCACTTCATCTCCATTATGAAGATGCTCAATTACATGCACCATCCAAATGCCATCAAAAAAATTATCAGGGATCAAAGACATGTCGAGCTTGGTTAAATCCATTTCATAGAAACCTGTCATTAATTTAAAATCCTCTTCGCTATTATTATAGTCACGTTCAATATCTATACCATGATATTCACAAAGTGGAAAAACATTTTTTATTTTGGAGGCGGATTTATTTCCTGCACCAACATCTAATAATCGAAAAGGTCTTTCCGAAAATGATTTTTTCAGAAAGGAAATCTTAGATACAAAAATTGAAGCGGCTCTCTTTAACTGCATAAGCAAATATAATATAAATGAAACAAGTTCAAAACAATTGAGTTAATTCTACATTAATAAAATCCAGTTTCTTTGATATTGTATTATACATGAAAAATAATTTTACAAGTTGTACATTTGAATCAAACTATTTCTTATGACAACATTTTTGATTAGTGGTAATATTGTTGATATTAAATCAAAAAATATTTTTTGGGGAACCATTGGAATAGATAATGGAAAAATCACTTCAATACTACATGAATCTGAGGAGAAAAAAGGGGCTACCTATATTTTGCCTGGATTTATAGATAGCCATGTTCATATAGAAAGTTCAATGCTTGTACCTTCTGAATTTGCTAGGATTGCCGTTGTACATGGAACAATCGGCACTATCAGCGATCCGCACGAGATTGCCAATGTTTGTGGTATGGAAGGTGTTAAATATATGATTGAAAACAGCAAAACGGTTCCTTTTAAATTTAATTTCGGAGCTCCTAGTTGTGTCCCTGCAACAATTTTCGAAACTGCAGGTGCAGAGATTAATTCGAATGATGTTGAAAAACTTTTACAACTTCCTGAGATAAAATATTTGAGTGAAATGATGAACTTCCCAGGAGTACTAAATGATGATAAAGAAGTACTACTCAAGATTGCATCCGCAAAAAAAATAAATAAACCGATTGATGGTCATGCACCAGGCTTAAGGGGTGAACATGTAAAAAAATATATTGATGCCGGAATAAGTACTGATCATGAATGTTTTACTGCAGAAGAAGCATTGGAAAAACTTCAAAATGGAATGAAAATATTAATTAGAGAAGGCAGTGCTGCAAAAAACTTTGAAGCATTAATTGATTTGATGCATGATCATGCTGAAATGATGATGTTCTGTAGTGATGATAAACACCCGGATAGTCTGGTAGAAGGGCATATTAATCAATTGTGTGCTAGAGCTATTCGTAAAAATATAGACATTTTTAAAGTTTTACAAGCTGCCTGTATTAATCCTGTAGAACATTATAAAATGGATGTTGGCCTTTTAAAAATAAACGATGCAGCTGATTTCATTGTAGTAAAAGATCTAGTAAATTTCGAAGTTGAAAAAACATTCATCGATGGAAACCTAGTATCCGAAAATGGAAAATCATTTATCAATCCAAGTCCCGCTTCAATTATCAATCAATTTAATTGCCTAGAAAAAACTGAAAGTGATTTTGCTATTCCTTATTTAGGAGAAAAAGAAATTACTGTTATTGAAGCATTGGATGGCCAATTAATCACCAATAAAATAATCATACCGCCTACCATTCATGATGAAAAAATAGTTCCGAATGTCGAAAATGACATTTTAAAGATTGTAGTTGTTAACAGATATCATAATGCCCCTGTTGCAAAAGGATTTATAAAAAACATTGGGATAACCAATGGTGCATTGGCTTCTTCGGTTGCTCATGACAGCCATAATATTGTTGCAGTTGGGGTTGACGATGAATGCATTAGTAAAGCAGTGAATGCGGTAATTAAATGTGGCGGTGGAATAAGCGCTGTTGATCATACTATTGAAAAAGTATTGGCATTACCTGTTGCTGGACTTATGAGCAATCTTAATGGTTATGATGTAGCCAATAGCTA
>CANICR010000117.1 GCA_947466405.1 Chitinophagaceae bacterium
AGCGCGCAGGAATCATAGCGATTTTCTTCATTTGTAATAGTTAAAATATTTTAGAATGTAAATGTAAAAGAATGAAAAGACATATGATAATATTATAGTAAAAAAAGGCAATAATGATAAGGTTATTTTCATTGCAATCGGCTTTAACATAATTATTGATGGCAACAAAGGCATTTTCTTTTTAAATACATGTATCTTGTTCAACTTTAAATAACAATTATTGTCATGCTAGTGATGACAAGGGGAATTATTAAATTAATAAAATGTATTACAAAATAATTGAACGAGCTATTCTAACCTCGATTTTTTATTTTATTGTATCTAGTTCAATTGCTCAATGCCCTGTATTGGATGGTGCTATGGTAAATAGTTGTGGTACCAATGAAGGCGCTAATGAATTTGCTATTTTTACAACCTCAAGATCAAATCCTGTTAGCGCTTACAATGTGTATTACGGTCAAAGCAACCCGCCAAATTCCAGCGGGAATAAGGTGTTACCAGGAGCAGCCGCTTCAACTAAAACAGGTCCGGGAGTTGTAAATTCACTTTGTTGCAAAATAAAAGAGATTACTGCACCAACAGATTTTATTCCAGCAAATAGCCGGGTTGTTTTTATTCCTTCTGCCTTTGATTGTATTTATAATATTAGCTCTTTGTGCATTGGCGATACTATTTACGTTGTATATATCGACGCAACAAACCCATTAAGCAATTGGACGGTAACAGGAGGAGGCAATATTGCCAATTATCCGAATGCAAGATATTTGCAAGTGGTAGATATATTAAACAACTGCCCATCAGATGTAAGAAGTTATGATTCATCAATATGGCCTAGTAATTCCGATGGTAATGCAGTAATTTGGGACGATAGGGGTAATGCAACTGGTATTAACAATGGTTGTGATTTTGGCCCATCGGCTCCCGCCATTTCTATTTCAAATCCATCTGTTTGCATCGGCACCCCTTCTATTAATCTTCCGTTTACAATTGTAGGTTGTCCCGATAAATTTTCACTTACTTGGGATGCCGCCGCATTGGCTGCAGGATTTATTAATCTTCCCATTTCTTTAATACCTCCATCACCCTTCAATATTGCTATTCCTGTTACAGCAACAGCAGGTATTTATATAGCCAATTTGTACATAGAAAATAGTTTATCTGGTAATAATGCAAGTCAGGTATTTACAATTACAATTGCCAATAAGCCAGTAGCAATATTGCCAACAAATAGTGTTGTGTGTAATCACGAAACCATAAATTCAACAAGCTTTTCAAGTATTCCAGCTGGAGCTGTGTTTACATGGACAAATTCAAACACAACAATTGGATTATCGGGTGCAGGAACAGGTGATGTCTCCTCATTTGTAGCCAACAACACAAGTGCCTCACCACAGGTTTCCACCATCACCGTAACTCCAAATATCAACGGATGTGTGGGTGTGCCTAATAGTTATTCAATAACGGTTAACCCTAGTACATTTCCATTATTTACTCTGCCCAATACCATATGTTATGGAAACACTTTTACACTTCCTTCTGTGTCAACAAATGGGATAAGCGGTTTGTGGTCGCCGAGTATAAATGATACCTCCACCACAACCTATACATTTACACCATCAAGCAATCAGGGTGCATGCATAGTGCCAACAATACTAACGGTAAATGTGCATAAAATTATTGCTGATGCTGGAATAGATCAAAATGTAGCGATAGGAAATCCATATCAATTGAATGGAAGCGGAGGTATCAGCAACTTGCAATATTCGTGGACGCCTACTATTGGTTTAAGTAATCCAAACATTTCAAACCCAATTGCCATATTGAATGCAGATACTAGATATTATTTATTGGTTTCGGATAGTGCTGGTTGCGAAGGAAGAGATTCTGTTTTTATAAAAGTGTACAAGGATATTGGATTTTATATTCCAAAGGCGTTTACCCCTAACGGAGATGGTATAAATGATATTTTTAGGCCTATTCCTGTTTCTATTTCATCAATACAATATTTTCGTATTTATAATAGGTTTGGCAATAAAGTATTTGAAACGACAGATGTAAATATTGGCTGGGATGGTCGCTTTAAAAACAACAAACAAAATACCGACACTTATGTTTATTTCATCAAAGGAACTACGTTAGAAGGTAAGGAAATGATTTTAAAGGGTAGCTTTTTATTAATTAACTAAAAAGCTTTTATAAAATACTTTATGTAAAAAAGGGGCAATAATTGAGCCACTAAGTAGAAACAACTAGTTCGAGTATGTAGCCTTTACTAATTACCGCAAAAAATACATATAATAAATTACTTTAAAATTAACTTTGTTACTTTTAACAATTCTATTTTTTTTAGTGATAGAAACGCTAAGAAAAACAATAAAAAGAGACTATTTTTAAGAAAGTAAGAAGTTAATGCAATTGAAATCATATTTGCCAATATTCAAATAATCATATTTACTGAATTTCAGTAATTACCATGTATCATCCAAAGCTTGAAATACAGATTAAAAATTTATTAGGGAAAAAGAGTCTCACTGAATCAAACCTTAAAAAACTACTCAAAGAGGTAAGTCAATCTTATAATAAGTACGATAAAGAAAAAGCAGATGCGAATAAGAAATTATCCAGCAATGATTTAGCATGGGAGCTGAAAAATAAAAAACTACTAACAGAACAAGAAAATATAATAAAAGCTAAAACTCAAAAACTAATAGAAATTGCTCAATTCCCTTTAGAAAATCCTAATCCCATTATTCGTATTTCAATTCAGGGTGAAATTGTTTTTTTAAATCCAGAAGCCAAATTAATAAAGACTTTGGAATATGCAGGAAAAAAGTATGCGATTAGCGACTTTTTCTTACACATAATTCATGAACTAAAAAATAAAGGAACCATAGATATTTCGGCCAACCGTATTCAGTATGTGTTTTTTTACAAAAAAATAAAAGGAAAACAGTATTATAATTTCTATGGAGCAGATATTACAGAAAAAAATGCTCTTCAGTCACATATCCAAGAAAGCTATCAACAATTACAGAATATTTTAGACAACACTGATGAAGCCTATTATCTTCTATATTCCAAGAACCATGAAAAAAGTATTGTTACTTCAAAATGGAAAGATTTTTTTGGATTTGACTTACAGGACTGTAATAATATTTTGAAAGAAAGAGAAAAGTATATTATAAAAGAGGGTTCAAAAAATTATTTTACACAAGTACAAAATCTTGCCGTCGACAAAAAAATAAACATCACGTATCAGGTAAAAAATAAACAAATTGGGAAATCATTTTGGTTGTCAGAAAACATTTATAAATATTACGACAAGAAGATTGACGATATAGTAATAAGTGGAAAGATTGCAAATGTTACTCAAGTGCAATTGAATTTAATGCAAATAAAAGAAAGTGAAGATCGCTTTAGAAAGTTAATAGATGTAACACCAGTAATGATATGGGTTTCCAATGAAGAAAATATTGTAACATATAGTAATAAAGCGCTAAAGAAATTTCTTGGAAAATCATTAGAAGACTTAGAAAACTATAAACAATACATTTCATTTATTCACCCTAGAGATAAAAAAATTGCCTTCACCGAGTGGAAGAAAAAAATTGATAAAAAATTAATCATAGAAAGCGAATTCAGACTTAAAAACTATAAGGGTGAGTACAGAAATGTATTTGAAAAAGCAATACCAAGATTTTATGAAGATGGAAGATTTGCAGGATATATTGGTGTATACTTTGATAGATCTGAAGAAAAAAAATATCAAGAAGAATTAATCATTGATAAAGAGAAGCTTGAATTGTTGACCAGAAATTCACCCGACATCATTTTATTAACAAATGAAAATGGTATTATAGAATACGCATCACCTACTACAAAAAAAATACTTGGGTATACAGATGCTGACATCTTGAATAAGAATCTAACAACATTTATTTGTAAAGAGTGTAAACATCATTTGGAAAGTATTTCATGGCTTAAAAAAACGAATAAACCCTTTTCTAGCTATCAATTTAGAATGAAATCAAAAAAAGGAGATTTAATTTGGGTTCAATCTCTCATTTCTTTTATTCCTAATGTACAGGGTGCTGCCTATAAAATACTATTGCACAACAGAGATATACATGAACTCAAGCAAGCAGAGAATTTATTGGCAGAGAGTGAACAGAAATACAGAGGCCTTTTTGAAAACATGCATTTAGGTGTAATGGAAGTAGATTTAAATGAAAAAATTAAATGGGTTAATAAATCATTTGAAGAAATGACAGGTTATTCGTTTAAGTTTTTAAAAGGCAAAAACGCATCAAATCTTTTTTTAAGTAATACAGTCTCTGTAAAAAAAATGCAAAATGTTGGAGCGAAAAGGGTGAAAAAGAATGACACGATGTATGAGATAAAAATGAAAAAAAGAGACGGTCGTATAGCTGATGTTGTAATAAGCGGTTCTCCTATTATTGATTTAAATGGAAATGTAAAAGGATCAATTGGCATTCATTGGGATGTTACAGAAATAAGGAAAACACAAAAAATGCTGGAACAGCAAAAAATAAACACACAGAATGAAGTAATGAAAGCTTCAATAAATGCTGAAGAAACACAAAAACAAATATTAGGCAATGAATTACATGATGGTGTTGGCCATATTTTAACCTACACAAGTCTTTTTTTACAAATGGCTTCACAATCAGAAAAATTTAGTCCCGATTTATTCAATAAGGCTCATGAAAATGTAGAAAAAGCAATTAATGAAGTAAGAAGAATTTCCAGAAATTTAGTACCACCCGCTTTGATGGATTTAGGACTTAAAGATGCTATTATTGAATTGATGAATCAGTTCGGAGGGGTAAAGAAAATACAATTTAAATTTGTATGTAAAGATGATGAGTTTAAGGAAATTGAATTTGAAGCCCAAAGAAATATTTATAGAATTATACAAGAACTAGTTAATAATTCAGTAAAATATGCATTATGTGATAAAATAGATTTACAAATAAAACATAATAATCAAAAATTATTTATTAACTACTCGGATAATGGTATCGGATTCGATATTAATAAAGTAAAAAAAGGACTTGGTATTAAAAGCATTAATAGTAGAGTATATTTTTACGAAGGAACAACCCAAATAGAATCTGTAAAAAACAAGGGAACCGTATATTATATAGAGATACCTATTTCAAGTATTTTAAAAAGAAAAAAAGTAATCAGAAAAAATTCAACTGAAAAAACAAGCCATGACAAATAAAATTTCAATAATAATATTTGATGACCATAACTTAGTTGCAGAAATGTGGTCAGAATTAATCAATAAAGATGATCGCTTCAATGTTATTGCAATATGTAATGATACGGCTGAAAAATCATTGGAAGTAGTGAAAATAAAAAGACCTGATATCGTTATAATGGATATTAATATTCAACCAATATCAGGCATAGACGCTACAAAATTAGTAAGGAAAATTTCCCCTGGTTCAAAAGTGATAGGAGTGTCTATGCACAATCAACCTTCGTTTGCAAAAAGAATGTTGAAAAATGGGGCACTAGGGTACGTAACAAAAAATAGTAATCGGAATGAAATGTTTGAGGCGATTTTATCAGCCTATGAAGGGAAAGTTTTTATATGTAAAGAAATTCAGG